>JAQUSA010000141.1 GCA_028715315.1 Candidatus Omnitrophota bacterium
GGCGACGTCATATCGCCCCTGCGCGCGGCGGATGCGGCAGTGCTTTTGATCGAGGCGGTCCACGGCATAGAGGTCGGCACCGAGAGAGTCTGGGGATTCCTGGAGGATAAGGGGCTCCCGCGCATCATATTCATAAACAAGCTGGACAAGGAAAACGCCAGTTTCGAGAATACGCTTAGCATGATACGCGAAAGGTTCGGCAGGCAGTGCGTCGCGCTGAATTGCCCGGTCGGCGAACAGCTCTCGCTCAAATCGGTCGAGAGCGTCCTAGCGAAGGGCGGGAAACTGAAGGAGGACCTGCTGGATGCGGTCGTTGAGACCGATGATTCGCTGACGGAGAGATACCTCGAAGGCAAAGAGCTCTCTGCCGACGAGGTAATGAAGGCACTGAAGTCCGCCTGCATATCCGGAAAGATAGTCCCCGTGTTCTGCGGTTCGGCGGTGCAGAATGTCGGGGTGCAGGAGCTCCTGGACGGTATCGTAGACCTCCTGCCGTCTCCGGCGGACCGCCCCGCGGCCGAAGGCATCAACCCGAAGACGAAAGAAGCGGTTTCGAGGAAGCCGTCCGAGTCAGACCCGTTCTCCGCCCTCATATTCAAGGATATATTCGACCCGTATGTCGGGCACCTTACACTCTTCAGGGTATACTCCGGGTCCGTGGAATCCAACACGGGTTTCTATAACTCGACGAGGGACCTGAAGGAGAGGATAGGGCAGATCTACATCCTGCAGGGCAAGGAGCAGATCCCGGTGCAGAAGGCCGGTGCGGGAGACATCGCGGCAGTCGCGAAACTGAAAGACACGCACAATAACGACAGCGTTTGCGACGATAAGAGCCCTGTAGTCTTCGAGCCGACCGTCTTCCCCGAACCGTGCATATCGGACTCTGTTAAGCCCAAGACGCGCCAGGACGAAGAGAAGATAATGGGCACGCTTACGCGCCTGGCTTCGGAAGACCCGACGTTCAGGATCAGCCGGGACGAACAGACGCACGAGCTGGTAATATCGGGAATGGGAGACCTCCATCTCGACGTTATGCTCGACAGGATGAAGAAGCGTTTCGGCGTGGATGTTGAGGTGGGCGTCCCGAAAGTCCCGTATAAAGAGACCATAAGGAAGGCCGTCAAGATCCAGGGCAAGTTCAAGAGGCAGTCCGGCGGGCGCGGGCAGTACGGCGACTGTTGGCTTGAGCTCGAGCCGCTTCCGCACGGCACGCAGTTCGAGTTCGTCGATAAGGTGGTGGGCGGCGCCATACCGAGGCAGTTCATACCTTCCGTCGAGAAGGGCGTAAAGGAAGCTATGAACAAGGGCTTCCTTGCCGGATACCCGGTAGTCGACGTCAGGGTGACCGTCTTTGACGGCTCGTTCCATGAGGTCGATTCGTCTGATATGGCGTTCCAGATCGCCGGTTCGATGGCGTTCAAGAGCGGCCAGGAGCTGGCCAGCCCGGTGCTGCTCGAGCCGATAATGAGCGTCGAGATAATCGTGCCGAACGACTATCTCGGCCAGACAACGGGCGATATAAACTCCCGCCGCGGAAGGATAATGGGAATAGAAGGAAGGGGCAAGCAGGAGTATGTGAAGGCCTCCATACCGCTCTCGGAGATGTTCAAATACGCGACCGAACTGCGCTCGATGACGGGCGGCCGCGGCTCATATTCGATGAAATTCGACCACTACGAGGAAGTCCCCGCGAAGATCACGCAGGTCATCGTCGCCAATATCAAAAAGGCGGCCGAGGAAGCGGCCGGCGGCCATGCCGGGCACGGCCACGAACACCACAAATAAGCATTATTCCCCGTTTTTACTGTTGCAAGACCATCCCTAAAAATGGTATAATTCCTTATCCAAATTCCAAAAACCAATCCTAATCGGAGGTATTTTCTCAGATGTCCGGACATTCGAAGTGGAAAACACAAAAGAACAAGAAAGCCGCGGCCGATGCCGTAAAGGGCAAGATGTTCACCAAGGCGACCAAAGAGATCACCGTTGCCGCGAAGGATGGGGGCGGCGACCCTGATACGAACCCGAGGCTTCGCTTTGCTTTGGCGAAGGCCAGGGAAGTGAACATGCCCAAGGATAATATTGAAAAGGCCATAAAGAAGGGCACCGGCGAGCTTCCCGGAGTCGTATATGAGACAATAGTATACGAGGTCTACGGCCCGGGCGGAGTAGCTATAATGGTAGAGGCGCTCACCGATAACAAGAACAGGGCCTCGGCTGAAATAAAGAACATCCTGACGCGCAGGGGCGGGAACATGGCCGGAGCGGGTTCGGTATCGCGCCTTTTCCATAAGAAAGGCCTCATCGTCGTAGATAAGTCGAAGATAGACGAGGATAAGCTGCTGGACATAGCCCTTAATGCCGGCGCGGAAGACATGATCACCGAAGATAAGGCTTACGAGATAACCACCGACCCGAAGGATTTCGAGAAGGTCAAGAAGGCGATCGACGATAACAAGGTCGAATGCCAGGTCGCGGAAGTCACGATGGTCCCGACGATGACGGTAAAGGTCACCGGAGCCCCCGCGAAACAGGTGCTGGCGCTCGTAGAGATGCTGGAAGATTACGAGGATGTCCAGAACGTTTACGCGAATTTCGATATTCCCGACGAGATACTCGAATAGACCAAGGACTGACAATGAGGATACTGGGCGTCGACCCAGGCCTATGCATCACAGGTTACGGGCTTATAGAAGCCGGCCCGCGCGGCCTCAAATTGATAGAGGCGGGGGTGGTCAGGACATCCGCCAAAGACGATATAGAGGTCCGGCTCGACAGGATCTACGAAGGCCTGGCCGGCCTCATGAGGGAATACAAGCCCGAAGTGCTGGTCCTTGAGCAGCTCTACTCGCACTATAAGCATCCGATGACGGCGATACTTATGGGCCACGCCCGCGGGGCTGTTTGTTTGGCCGCCAGGCGCTCAGGCGCTAAACTGGTCGGATATGCGGCTACCCGTATTAAAAAAGCCATAACCGGCGCAGGGCACGCCAGCAAGTACCAGATGCAGCGCATGATACAGGACCTGTTCAACATGGGCAAGGCGCCGGACCCGCCCGATATCTCGGACGCCCTGGCGCTTGCGGTGGCGCACGCATATATGACGCAAAAAGAGCCGGTCGCAAGGCTAACCCTGAAGGTCAACCGGGGGAACAGATGATCTCACATATCCGCGGAAAGATAGCGAAACGCAAAGCCTCATCCCTGATCGTCGA
>JAQUSA010000142.1 GCA_028715315.1 Candidatus Omnitrophota bacterium
CCGTCGCCGGAGGCCAGGAGACGGACCAGGGCAAGGAGCGCAGGGAGAGGGAGAACGCGAGGTCCCATTCCCTCATAATCACGGATACCCAGAGTTCGCTGGACAGGATAACGAAGATATTGAACGAAATAGACCTGAAGCCGAACCAAGTCCTCATCGAGGCGAGGATAATGGAGGTAAACAGGGACGTGCTGAAGGACATGGGCATCGAGTTCAGCACCGGCAACAGGCTCCAGACGCACGCCGGACGCACTGACGCGGCCACGGGCGATCTCCTCGGAACGGTGAACGTCGGAGGCGGCCACCACAAAGGTGTCATGACCGGCCGGAGCTATTCCGAGACGGAGACTGGCGACGCGAACGGTTTCAGCCCGGCTAATTTCGTACCGCTTGCGACGGGCCTCAGCACACAGAACGCGGGTATCGAACTGTTGTTCGAGAGGTTGATGGGAAGGAATATGGAGGTAATGGTCCACGCGCTCGAAGAGGACGTCAGGACCAATACGCTCTCCGCGCCAAAAATACTTACCCTCTCTGGCCAGGAAGCCCTTATTTTGATCGGGCAGAAATACCCTATAATTGAGACGCAGATATCCGGCACGGCGGGCAACGCGACGATAAACCTCGCATACTACCAGGATATCGGCATCCAGCTGTACGTCGTGCCGCAGATAAGCGGCGATGAGAAGTTCATCAACATGATAGTCCATCCGGTCATATCGTCGTTCTCGGAGACGGTCAGCGATAACGATTACCCGATCCTCGTCACGAGGGAAGCCGAGACCCAGGTCCTTATGATGGACGGTGAGACCATAGTCATCGGCGGCCTCCTGAAGGACGTCAAATCGAAGGGCAAGATCGGCGTGCCGGTCCTCAGTGATATCCCCGTGATAGGTGCGCTCTTCACGAGGTATACCGACGATATCCAGAAGATAGACCTGCTTATTTTCATTACCGCGCGAATAGTGAGGCCGGGAGAGTTTAACGAGCAGGAGATGGCTATGGTCAAGCAGGCGCTCGATGCGGGCCAGGTAAATGTGGCGCCGCAGCCTGCGAACAAAGAGATCAAGAAGCAGGAGAAGAAGGATAAGGCGGAAGATAAGATAAAAGTGGAAGGGTTCAGCAGGCCGAAGTCCTCGAAAGGGAACAGCGGATACCTGAACGCGGAGTAAGGAGGGGAAAGTGAAAGGATTATTATTGATTTTGCCGGCCGTGTGTTTTGCGGCGGCTTTCGGGGCGTATGCTGCAGATGTCAGCACGGCCGATTTTGACGGCGCCTATTCGGATGCCGCCCAGATTAGGGGCTCCGAAGCGGTCAAGGGGACGGATCTCCTGGTAAGGGACACGACAAGCGTCCTGCACAGGGAACATATGGCGATACTCGATGAGCTCGCGAAATTGAGGAAGGAGATCGCCGATATGAAAAAAGATGTCAGGGATACCAAGGACCAGGTAGAAAGTGGCCAATGATATCCGGAGGGCCTTCCGTCTCATCTTCGCGAAAAAGGGCCCGATGAAGTACATATCCCATCTCGACCTGCAAAGGCTGTTCCACCGCGCAGCGCGCAGGGCGGGCCTTCCGCTTATAATGTCGCAGGGTTTCAGCCCCCGCCCGAAAATAAGCTTTAAACGGGCGCTAAAATTGGGAGTGGAGAGCGAGTCCGAAGAGGCGTCTTTCCAGGTCGGCGCCGCCGGATTATCGCCGGAGGATTTCGGCAAAAGGTTACAGGCACAATTGCCTGAAGGAATTTCGATCAATAATATAGAGGAAATAAGTTAATGAACAAAGAGATATTGATAAACATTGAGCCGCAGGAAAAAAGGCTTGCGATACTTGAGAACAAGGTGCTTGAGGAGTTCTCGGTCGAGAGGTTCGGAGAAAAGCGTGTAGTAGGGAACGTCTACAAGGGCAGGGTAAGCTCGGTTGTGCCGGCGGTCAAGGCCGCGTTCGTGAGCCTCGGGCTCGAGAAGAACGGCTACCTTTACCTGGCCGACGTAGTGGGCCTCGGGATGGATTTCGACTCCCTCGATAAAGAGGAAGAGAAGAGGCCGCAGAGGGGAAACCAGAATCAGCACCAGTCTATCGACCAGCTTTTAAAGAAAGGGCAGGAGGTCCTGATCCAGGTCACCAAGGAGCCGTTCGGCACAAAGGGCGCGCGCCTTACGACGCACATATCCCTGCCGGGCCGCTACATAGTCCTTTTGCCTTTCGACAGGCACTTAGGCATCTCGCGCCGCATATCTGACGATAAGGAGCGCGTGAGGTTGAAGGAGATCCTGCGCGGCCTCGACGTCCCGAGCGATATGGGGGTCATTATAAGGACCGCCGGCATCGGGCAGACGAAGCGCGAACTGGCGAGGGACCTGAAGTATCTCCTGGGATTATGGAGAAAGATAAAGATCGGCGCGGCGCGCAAGTCATCGCCGTCGCTGCTGCACGAGGAATACGACCTTACCTTAAGGGTCGCCCGCGATTACCTGACCGAGGATGTCGAGAAACTGGTAATAGACAACCGAGACGAGTACAGGAAGGTCCAGCATTTCCTCAGCGCGGTCGCCCCGCACTTGAGGTCGAAGGTCGAGCTCTACGAAGGCGATATACCGCTCTACGACAGGAAGATGATAGAGAAGGACGTCGAGAAATTATTCGAGAGGAAGGTCCCGCTTAAATGCGGAGGTTATATAGTCATCGAGCCGACCGAAGGGTTGGTTGCCATAGACGTGAACAGCGGCAAGTTCACCGCCAAGAAGAGCCTCGAGGAGACCGCCTTCGCGGTAAATACCGAGGCCGCTATCGAAGTCGCGCGCCAGGTAAGATTGCGCGACCTGGGCGGGATCATCGTCATTGACTTTATCGATATGATGCAGGCATCGCGCAGGCGCAAGGTATTCGAGACGATGGTCGAAGCGTTGAAGCGCGATAAGGCGAAGACCGACGTGTCGCCGCTTTCCGAGCTCTGCCTCGTCGAGATGACGCGCCAGAGGATGCGCCGCAGCGTTGAGAGCATGTCATTCAGGGAATGCCCGTATTGCCAGGGCCGCGGGCTCATCAAATCGGTATCGACCGTCTCGATCCAGGCGCTGCGCAAGGTCAAGAAATTCCTGAAGGAGACCAAGAAGAAACAGGTCGAGCTGCACGCGCACCCTGAGGTCGCCTCGCGCCTGTTCAACGAGGACCGCCCGGCAATAGAAACTATCGAGCGCATCTTCCA
>JAQUSA010000143.1 GCA_028715315.1 Candidatus Omnitrophota bacterium
TAGGCACCAGCATCGCGACCTGCTTATTGTCCATGACCGCCTTGAACGCGGCGCGCAGCGCCACTTCGGTCTTCCCGTATCCGACATCGCCGCAGACGAGCCTGTCCATCGGCTTCGGGCTCTCCATGTCGCGCTTGATCTCCATCGCGGCCCTGGCCTGCGCGGGAGTGTCCTTAAAAGGGAACGACCTTTCAAGCGAGCCCTGCCATTCGGTATCCTTCTGGAACGAATAGCCTTTCAGCGCTTCGCGTTTCGCCTGTATCTCGACGTATTCGAGCGCAAGCGAGTAGATGCCTTTTTGCGCGCGCGCTTTGGCGAGCGCCCAGGCCCTGCTCCCGAGCTTGTAGAGCTTGGGCGGCCGGCCTTCGAACCCGATATATTTCTGGATCAGGTTCATGTCGTCCATAGGCACGTACAGCTTCGCGCCCTCGGCATATTCGAGGACTACATAGTCAACGATCCCCTTTTTTTCCTTTGCCCTCTCAATGCCCTTGTACCGGCCTATGCCGTGTTTGACATGCACAACGAGGTCGCCCGGTGAAATGTCTATGAAATTATTTATCGGGAGGTCTTCGGAGAGGTTGGGCCCGCCTTCGGCCGCCCTGCGGGCTTTTAACCTCCTGGGCAGCACGCCCTTTACCGGGAGGATTATCGCCATCTGGTGGTCCAGGAAAGAAGAGCCGGTCGCGATGTCGAACGACTTTATCCGGGCCAGCCGGTCCGCGTCAAATTCAAGGCGGATGGGCTCGTCGAACGTCATCGGGAATATATCGAGGATGCCGCCGCGCTGGGCGAAGTCCCCCTCCTCGGCGACCTTCGCCTGGCGCCTGTAACCCAGGTCAACGAGCCGGCCGTGCACGCGGTCAAAAGAAAGTTCTTCGTCCTTGTATAACTTTAATGATTCGAACATAGGTTACATCTTAACGGGACAGGAGACTCCGAGGAGAGTAAGCCCGTTAGCCAGGACCTGCCTTACGCATGAAATGAGGTAAAGCCTCGCGTTCGTAAGCTCCGCGTCTTCCGTGATCACCTTATTGGCCTCATAGAACTTATGGAAGCAGGCCGCGAGCCCCTGAAGGTAGGTTATTATCCTGTAAGGGTCCGATTCATGCGCGCTCAGCCTGATGGCGACAGGGTACTGCCTCAGCTCCTTGAACAGGTTCAGCTCTTCCGGCGCCGACAGCAGCTCCACGTCAGCCTTGCATATCCGGTCCTCGGGCCTCTTTGACGCCGATATAATACTGCAGATCCTTGCGTGGGCATACTGCACATAGAATACAGGGTTCTCCTGCGTCTGTTTTTTCGCGAGCTCGAGGTCGAAATCAAGGTGTGCGGACGCTTTCCTCATCAGGAAGAAGAACCTCGCTGCGTCCTTGCCTACCTCGTCAAGCACTTCCCTTAAAGTTATATACTCGCCTGCCCTCGTCGACATCTTCACCGGCTGCCCGTCCTTATACAGAGTCGCGAGCTGGATTATTATTATATTCACGGCATCCGCGGGATAACCGAGCGCCTGGACGGCCGCCTTTATCCTGTTTATGTAGCCGTGGTGGTCCGGCCCCAGGATATCGATGACCTTTTTGAATCCCCGCTCGAACTTATCCTTATGGTACGCTATGTCGGGCGTAACGTATGTGTACGCCCCGTCGCTCTTCTTGACCACCCTGTCCTTGTCGTCGCCGAACTGCGTCGATTTGAACCAAAGCGCGCCTTCAGACTCGTACAGCAGGCCCTTATCCCCGAGCGCCCCGAGCGTCTTCTCGATCTTCCCCGAAGCCCCGAGAGCTTTCTGGCTGAACCACACGTCGAATTTCACGCCGAAATCCAGGAGCTCCTGCTTTATCTCCTTGAGGAGGTAATCGCATCCCCATTCGGAGAATACCTTCAGGTTCTCGGGCGTATCCTGTTTATATTTATCGCCGTGCTCCTTACGGAACTCCTCGGCCATCTCTTTGACATATTCGCCCTTATATCCGTTCTCGGGAAAGGCATACTCATCACCAAGGGACTCGCGGTATCTCGCGTATATCGATTGCCCGAGTATAGTTATCTGGACGCCTTCGTCATTTATGTAATATTCGCGCGTCACCTCGTATCCTGCCGCGGACAGCACGCTGGCGAGGGTGTCCCCGAAGGCCGCCTGGCGCGCGTGAGCGACGCTCAGGGTGCCCGTGGGATTCGCGCTGACGAACTCGACCTGCACCTTATCGCCCTTGCGCGTATCGGAACGGCCGAACTTCTCCCCTGCATCCGATATCTGCGAGAGCACTCCGCGCAGCACTTTCACCGACAGGCGTATGTTCACGAAGCCGTTGATCGGCTCTATAGCGTCTATGGCGCCTTCCAGGCCCGATCCCACAAGCCGCGCGCCGAGGGCTGCCGAGACCTGCTTGGCAAGCTCGTTCGGGGCCTTCTTCATGGGCTTCGCCAGCCTGAACGCTATGTTAGCGGCGATATCCCCATGAGCGGGATCCTTGGGATTCTCCAGGACAAGAAGGTCCCTCGTATAATATCCGCTGAAGGACTTTTCGGCCGACAGCGCATCGTCCATAAATTTAAGTATGTCTTGCTCTATCATGTTCCCCGTCTCCAAAGACAATGCCACCCGCGCTCTTGCGGGTGGCATCTCTTTATACTTGTATCAGCTGAGATTTTCGGCGGGGACATCTCCCCAGAGACTCTCGAGGCCGTAGAATTTACGGGCTTCAGGTTCAAAGACATGCACTACACAATTGCCGAAATCCAGCAGCGTCCAACTCGCGTCACTGCCGCCTTCACGGTGCCAGAGCCTCAGGCCTTCTTCCTCAAGCTTATCTTCAAGCTCGTCCGATATAGCCTTCACCTGGCGCTGGTTAGTGGCGGTCATTATGATGAAATAATCACAAAATGCCGACACCCCGCTCATCTCCATAAGGACTATATCTTCGGCCTTCTTGTCCTTCGCAACTTCAGCTATAAGTTCAGCTTTTGCCCTAGGGGTATCTATCTTACTTTCCAAGTATCCTGTACATTCCCGTACCGCAAGCCGGGCACTTGCCCTTCATCGCATCGCGGCCGTTCTTCATCTTCTCTTTCTGAGCGTCCTTCATTTCCTGTTTCTTCTTGCATTTCACGCAGTATGCTTCCATCTAACACCTCCTCTTAAGGTTTGAAAAAGTGGAAACGGTTTTAGTCTACCATACCT
>JAQUSA010000017.1 GCA_028715315.1 Candidatus Omnitrophota bacterium
ATGGTGGAGGCGCGGGGATTCGAACCCCGGTCCTTAAGTCACTTGCTAAGAGCTCCTACATGCGTTTCCTGCAATTTGTCGTTTCGCCGATACGGGCGCGTAAGCAGGCCCGCTACCGTAACGACTAGCCTTTAATTTGTCTCGTCCCGTCCCCCAAAGGCAAAAGAAACGGGACCAGCCTGCTGCGGCGTCACATCCGGCTTCGCAGGCAAAACCGGGTGACGTGCCGCAATTAAGCGGCTAGCGCGAGTTCATTCGCGTTTAACTTTGTTGTCAGGTTTTAACGAGGCCACCTGACACCCTCGGCATGCAACCCTTAACTCGCTTCTTAAGTCGAAGCCTTTCGCCCCCCTATTCTTTTCCGCGTACCTCGCGCCGGAGATCCCTGTCGGAGTCACGGCGCTTGATATCGTCGCGCTTATCATAGAGCTTCTTGCCCTGCGCCAGCGCCACCTCTACCTTAGCCCGCCCGTTCTTGAAATACACCTTCAGCGGGATGAGCGTAAGGCCTTTCTGCGTAAGCTGCACAAGGACCTTCCTTATCTCGGACCTGTGCATCAGGAGTTTACGCCGCCTCTTCGGGTCGGGAGCGAACCTCCCGGCCTGCGGGTAAGGCGATATATGCATGTTAAAGATGAACAATTCATCTTCGTCTATCCTGGCGAAACTGTCCTTCAGGTTTGCCTTTTTGTCCCTTAAGGACTTTACCTCGGCGCCCTGAAGTGCCATGCCCGCCTCGAAAGACTCGAGTATGTGGTAGTTATGCCGGGCTTCCCTGTTTGTCGCAACCGTTTCGTCCGCCATTTTAGCCCCTATAATATAACATATTTCATTGAAAAAATCGAAAATAATCGGTATAATCTATTACGTTTATGGAAAACACATTAGAAGAATTCCTTTCGCTGGTAAAAGTCAACCGGTTCGAGGAAATATACTCCAAGGATATAACCTCGGCCTCCTACTTCGGGTTTCCGCTCGAAAGCATTGTGAATGCCGAGAAACGGCTTTCTTCCGCAGAAGAACCGTCCGTGGGCTATTTTTCCATGGAGTTCGGCCTGGCTACCAGCGTTTATAACAGTTTCAAGCCCTCTTCCCCCGTTTCGGAATCGAATATCCTCCCGAAGCAGAACATCTTTTCCAACATGCGCATAAGGGACTACTATTTCCAGTTCAAGATAGAGCAGAGGATAATGGACCTTCCGATATACAGCGGCGGCCTCGGCGTCCTCGCGGGCGACAGCCTGAAATCTTCGGCGGACCTTAACATCTCACTCGCCGCGGTCGGCATCCTATGGAGGAAAGGCTACTTCAAACAGAATTTCTGGTTCAAGGACGGACAGGTCCCCGAGGAGACGAACTGGGACCCCTATTCGTACCCCGGCCTTATTCCGCTCGATACGGTAATAAAGATACCTCTCAGGGACGGGGAACTCTTCCTGAGGCTCTGGAAGTATTACGTATACAGCGTCGACAAGAAACATGCGGTCCCCCTCATCCTGCTCGATTCGGATGTGGATGGTAATTCTCCCGAACTGAGGAGGCTTACCGACCAGCTTTACAGGAGCGACAACTCATATATAAAAATAATGCAGCGCGTAATACTCGGCATAGGGGGCGTCAAGGCCTTCGAGGCGCTCGGATACAATATCAAGAGATACCACCTGAATGAAGGCCACGCCGCTATGGCTCTCGTGGAGATGGCCGACGCGCTCGATAAGAACGCGCTCGCTTCGCTCGAGCAGAACTTCGTCTATACGTGCCATACCCCCGTGGCCGCCGGGCACGACCGCTTCCCGCTGAAGGAGCTCGAGAAGATACTGCCCCAGGAGAACATAGATTTCATAAGGAAGAACGGCTCGGAGGACAGCAACGCGAACCTGACCGTCCTCCTGCTGAACTGCTGCAGGAGCGTCAACGCCGTCGCGAAGAAACACGGCGAGGTGACGCGCATGCAGTTCCCGCAACACGCCGATAAGATAAGATCCATAACGAACGGCGTGCACATACCGACATGGATATCGGATGATATCGCCGCGCTTCTGGATAAGCACGGGAACGAGACCGGTTCCTGCGCGTCGGGGCATTCGGAACTGATCGACATCGAGAAACTCAGGAATAACGAGCAGTTCAGGGCCGACCTCTGGAAAGCCCACCAGGCGAACAAAAGGAAGCTCTCTTCTGTCTTCTCCAACTGGGATATAAAGGAGAACTGCTTCACGCTGTGCTGGGCGAGGAGGATCGCCGCGTATAAGAGGCCGAGCCTGCTCTTCCAGGATCCCCGGAGGCTCCTGGATATCGCGGAAAAATACGGACCGATACAGATAATAATCGCCGGAAAGGCGCATCCCAACGACAGCCTGGTAGGCACTTATATAAACAGCATAATGAACACGATAGATTCTCTCGGCACACAGGGATCCGACCTGCGCGTAATAATGCTGGAGAACTACGACATATTCTTCGGGAAGCTGTTGACGAACTCGGTCGATGTCTGGCTCAATACCCCCCTTCCCCCGTTCGAGGCATCGGGTACGAGCGGAATGAAGGCGATACTGAACGGGGTGCTCCAGCTCTCGACGCTCGACGGATGGGTCGTCGAGGCTGCCGATGCGGCCGGGAACCCGGACGCAGAGATAGGCGGGATATTCGGTTACAGGCATAACACGGGCGATCCTATAGGCGACGAGCTCGACCTGCGCCTCGATTCCGATTCGGCGCAGCTTTACGACGCGCTCGGGAGAATGGTCAAATTATACTACGAGACGAACGTTGACGGAAAAGCCAATATCGGTTCAAAATGGATCGATATTATGATAAACTGTATCAAACAAAGCCACTACTTCAACACCTGCAGGATGGTCCAGGAATATCGCGACAGGATGTGGTTTGTAAAGGAATAGATTTGCCGAAGTGGCGGAACTGGCATACGCGCTGCGTTCAGGGCGCAGTGATCGCAAGGTCTTGAGAGTTCAAATCTCTCCTTCGGCACCAAAATAACAGGAGGCCCGCATATGGCGATCCCCGTTAAGCTCAAGAAATACCTGGACTCCAACAAGGTGAAATACAAGGCGCTGAAGCACAAGCTCGCGTACACGGCCCAGGAGATAGCGGCCGCGCAGGAAGTACCCGGAAAACAGGTCATCAAATCCGTCCTCGTAAAGACCGACAAGGGTTTTGCGCTTGCAGTGCTGCCCGCGATCCACCTGATCGACCTGAAGAAACTTAAGGCCGTCCTGAAATGCAGGTCCGTCAAGATAGCCACCGAGAAAGACATCGAGAAGGTTATCCCCGACTATAAGCCGGGGGCCATGCCTCCTTTCGGGAGCCTCTTCGGCCTGGATACGGTCTCCGACAGGATACTCAGGGATGACACGGAGATCGTGTTCAACGGGGGCACCCACACCGACACCGTTAAGATGAAATACGCCGACTTCGAGAAACTTTCCAAGCCAAAGGTAGCCGATATCGGAAAACATATCTAAATGACAAGCGACCGGAGGGAGCTTTCCAGGATATCTAAACAGCTTACCGATTTCCTGCAGGAACTGCCCCGGCCCGGATACCTGTGGCCTTTCGCGGTCACACGCATCCTCGACAGGTTCGGAAAGATAAGAAGAGGCAGGTTCAGGTATTCCACTCCCGGACAGCATAATTTCGTCATGTCCGAAATAATCGTCAAGAAAGCCCTCGCCAGGATAATCTACGGCGAAACCGGTTGGCTCGCAAAAAGCTACGACAGGGAAAAACGCTCGATAGACAGGAGGCTCGGCATCCTTTACGGCACTGTCGAGGCCGAACAGGCCGAAGGCAGGGATACTGATGCCGGCATCCTCCGCGAGGTAGCGAGCCTCGAAAAACGCAAGGCCGCCCTCGACTTTGCCCTCAGGGAAAAACGCCTCGAGGTCCAAAAAAGGGTACTGCATGATTTCATGTCGGTATTCGAGGAGGATATCAGGAGCGCGAGCAGCATTAGCGACTTTGCCGATTATTCCCAGATATTCTCAGATCTCAGGGAAGCCGTCAGGGCAAACGATGGCGCAAAGGTCAAACTGGCGATCGCCGCGCTTTCCGAGAAACTGGTCGTTCCGCCGGAGCTGCTCTCGCGCAGGATCATCGGGCACCGGCTCGGCGACCACGAATTAAGCTTGCTCGGTAAATTCACGAGGGAGCTCGACAATTATCCCGAATACAAGGACGCCGTAAGGAATCTCCGGGACTTCGGGCGGTACCGCAAGGCCGTACTGCTGATGGACCAGCTTCGCAAGGGAAAGGATATCCTCATACCCCCTCCTTTCGTAAAAGGGCCCAAGGCGCGCCTGTACGAGGGCCTTACCCGCTCGCTCCGCCTGTTCTTCGCTTCCATGGTCGCCATAATCCCGACCCTCACCGTATACGGCTTCACGGGTATAAGGTTCCTGCCGGCCGTGACCTTCGCCTGGATCGCGTTATGCTTCGGGATAACCTACTACATATCATGGCAGCCTTCGCACAAGATATCCCTTTTCATCGTGAGCCTCATCGTGAACGTCCCGGGGCACAGGATGCTGTCCGAGCTGGGCGAATACATAAACGCGAACTACTCGGAGGAGAAACCCCTCAAGATATCGTATATAACCGCCAAGAAGAGCGATAACGAATCTGACGCCGAGATAGCGATCTTCTATTTCAGGAAGACGCTCGATGCCCTCAGGCCTACGCTCGAGACATTCGGCAACAAGATGCTGCTGGTCATGACGTTCTGGTCCGATACGAAGAACGACAATATAATCGAGTACGAGGTCAAAAGGCTGCGTGAATTTTCTTCGGAATATTCCTATACGAACCTGGATTTCCTGTACCTGAACAGGTCGAAGAGCGAATGGTTCGACAATACGAAGCTCGGGATGATAAAGGTCGGCGGGTTCGCCGGAAAGGTCGGCGGCATCGGGAACCTGATGCATTTCATGAACACCGGCCAGTCCAGGCCGTACCTGTTCACCGACGAGGGCTTCGAATTCACGCAGAACAGGAACAAGCCCCTGCTGTGCAAAGTATGGTCCACGGACCTGAAAAGGGCCCTCGGCATTGCCTCCGCCAAGGACGGCCCCGGGATCACCTCGGAGGAAGCTGCCGGGCGCATCGTCAGCGGCGACGACATCGAGATAGACCAGGACAGGATCTCCGAATTCTGCGTAATAATGGACGACAAGAACGAACTCTATCCGGGCGAGCTTGAAAAAGCGCTAGCAATAATGCTGCATCCCGAAAACAGCCATATAGTGATAGCGCAGCCGCACATCGCGATAACTCCCCCCTACCTGGACGGCACGGCCAAGGAGAGCATCTACTGGAAGATAATGAAGAATGAGCGCGATATAGAGAACGAGATAAACATGAAGGTCGTATCGGGCATCTACGGCAAGGAGCGCGCGTTCTTCGGCAAGGGCTTCACGAGGACAAAGATTTATTACGAAAGGGTCTTCAAGCCCGAGACCCTCTCCCCCGCGAAAGTGCTCTCGCATGACTGGCAGGAATCGATATTCAGCAGGAACTGCGAGGGGCTTCTCGGCGCAAAAAGGTTCACCGTCAAGAGGGTCCTCGACAAGTTCGGCGCCATGGTCCTGCGGATCGACCTTGCCGATACGACCAGGTTCATCAAGCTCGAAAAGGACGCCGCCGGGGACGTCTGGCTTCGCCATTTCGACATTAATTCGGGAGAGTACCGCCTCGTCAGGAAATTCCATCACCTGAAGGATGCGGATATGGATACTATCATCAGGTACACGGCGAATTTTTACAATAATTCGGTCGTGGTCGGCGAGCGCGACCAGCTCCATTTCGTCACATATATCATACGCGACGTCAGGTGGCTCATCGGGGACTTCCAGGCTATCAGGACCCTGATATCCTACAGGACCATCCTGACCTCTTACCACCAGTGGCACCTGAGCTGGGCCATCGGAAGGCTGCTCTCCGACCCGATGCTCTTCTGCTTTATAATACTGATGTGCATGTTATGGATATTCCCTTTCATACTGATTGTCCCGACGAATTCAAGCGCATATATCGTCACCCTTGTGCTTTCGTTCTTCGGCATCATATTCGTCCACCGGTTCATAGACCCCGTCAGGTATATATTACGCAGGTCGCGCGCGGAAGGCCGCACGATACGCCCGGGCGTATTCGCGGTAGAACTTATCGACCAGTTCTTCGACAGCGTGCTCCAGACGGTAGAGACGACCATCTCCTCCCTGCAGCTGACGGTCATAAAACCGCTGCTCTCTTATTCCATATATAAATCGGAAAAGGTGAACAAGGTCCCCGAGTGGAAGACCTCGAGCACGCTGTCCCTCATGGAGCTGGAAGGCAAGATAACAAAGAACGAGTTCAAGGACATAAGGATCGAGGAGGCCCAAAAGACCGGCATAATAATATCTTCGATCGCGGCTATATATATACTGACGGGCATAGCGCCGCTGACCGTGTTCGGTATCTTCGGCATACTGCCTTGGGCGGGTTCCCTGATATTCGGACGCTATGCTATCGCCGCGATAGGAAAGGTCGGCGACCTGAACGCACGAAGCGTTACTACCAGGGAAAGGGTGAAAAAAGCGTACATAATAGTCTCGGCCTCCTTATTGCTGCTCATAATATTATCGGCCCTGAGGGACCTTCCGAGCCAAAACAAGCACGATATGATAAAGCTCATGCTTCCGGAATCGAGGGAAAAATTCAGCTATTCCGCAGACGAGGAAAAACTGCTCGACAAGATGAGCGGAGACCTGAAGAAGATCGAATTCTATATACCCGATAAGGTCATCGAGAGCAGGCTGGCCCCCGTATTGAAGTCCCGCGAGGGAAAGACGAAACTCCTTACCGAGGTGCTGCCGGTAAGGGAGAAACTTGCGGTTGCCATACCGATCCTTAAGCCCGCGGAGAAGGATGCGGTCCCTCCTCTCGTCCGCGAGGCGGTATCGCCGCTCGAAGAGCCGGAACTTAATGACCTCGCGGCTTTCAGGAACTTCTTCGCCGCTTCGAACAAGATGGGCAATAGAAGGCTGCTGGCCTCGACCGCCCTCGCAGGCGCGAAGATAGTCCTATCGATGAAATTCAACATAGCCGGCATGGCAATAATGGCCATGGACAGGGCCGAGGGGCTCGGGATGATAGCGCGCTACGGCCGGGAATATCCCTGGTTCAACGTCCTCGACCCGCTTACGGGGCAGTTCTGGTTCGAAACGAGCCGCGAGACCGGAATGCCGATCAAGGACATCGCGGAAGTCTTTAAATGGGAAGATACGAAAAAATACTGGAACGCGGACTTCGCAAAGAAAAGGGGTATCTGGAAACGTTATGAACACCTGCAGAGGGGCATACTCTCCCTCTACTATTCGGGCCTCGACGTAAATGAGGAGAACCTGAGGAAATTCTTCGCCGAATACGATAAGATGCCGCAGTTCCGCAGGAAATACCCGTCCATCCCGCTAAAACCTTTCCAGCTTGTGCCGGAACCGGTCAAGAACGCATTCCAGCTTCTCGGAACCGTGACATTTTACGTCCCTGTCCTCAAGATAATACCCGCGACGCAGATACCCTACGGCACGATCCTAGGTATCGTAGAGACCGTGGTCGCGGGCAAACAGGGAAAACTCGAGTACCTGATCGTGACCGGCATGAAAAACAATCTCTCCACCGAAGAGGTGATGGACCATCTCGGTTTCGATTATGCCAATTACGCCTGGAGTAAGACGTCGGTGCCGAACGAGGTCTATAAGGTCAACAGGGACAGGTTCATGTACGACTATAAGAAGAAGGGCGTGAACAAGGTCGATTACGAGAGGAGCGACATCAAGCTCATATGCATCCTGTCGGACTACCGGATGGCGCTAGATACCTGGCTTACCCTCGGCAATGACGGGAAGCCTTCCGACTCCCAGATAAAGGGGATCGCCGACAAGCTCCGCAGCAGCCTCGTTGCAATATGGGAAAAGGTGAGCAGCGATTATCCCGGATTCAGCGACGGCATCAGGGCTAAAGGTATCGGCGAGTATCTCGCCGTATCCTATTACGTGATGGCAGAGAGATACGGCTGGAGCATAGACGAATACATGGATTTCCTGAAGCCGCAGCTGGACGAAGCTTATGAGCTCAAGAAACAGGGCGTCATCCTTGACGAAGAGACTATCCATGAGATCATGTTCAATAACGAGCTGAGCCAGAAGGGCATATTCGACGACCCTCGCCTGGTCGAATCAGAGAAGAACACCGCCGTAATATCAAGGATAGAAAAACGCATCGAGAAACAGTCGGATGCCGGGAAAGAGATGACCGGATATATCTGGCTCTCGTCCCTTACGCTGGAGGCGAAGAAGAACGGTATAGATATCGACCCGGCGGAGTTCGCGTCGAAGTTCATCCAGATATACAAGGCCGGCACCGGATCGGGATACACCGAAAAACCGTGGTGGGAAAAGAGCGGCTACCTGGCGCTCATATACTATAAGGCCGGTTTCAGCGGCATAGCCGGATTGTTCGATTATTTCGACGCCGAGTTCAAGATGTCCGATTCCTGGCACAAGCAAAAACTTGAGCTTCCCGAAGGCTTTGTCGCGGGCGTGGTAGAGGCCACGTACAGGGATATGGGATACGCCGAGGACCAGGTGCGGCTGCTCGCGGGGCAGACTCCCGCCAAGCTTAAACTCGACATAGCCTACGAATTCCTCGCGAAGCTCATGCTTGAGGCGCAGGCCAATGGCATAGGCATGCAGCCGAAAGAACTTGCCTCGGAATTCATGATGTTCTACCGGACAGGCGCCTCCTCGGAATACAAGCAGATACCCTGGTGGAATATCAGCGGTTACTTCATGCTTGAATACCGTAAGAACGCCGAAAGCCAGGGCTGGAAAAATATAGATGACTATTTCAGGTACTATTCCCCCGTGTTTGCGACCATAAACGGCTGGTTCCTTGAGGACCTCCCCCTGCCTGCCGGCTTCGAGTATGAGAACGCCTTCAGGCTCGAGATGCTCAAACGTAAGCTCGATTACGATCCGAGAACCGCGAAGGACGGCGGGCGCGTGCTGAGGGTCATCGAGGATACGGTCAGCAACGAAACTCCCGTCATCAGGAAATTCAACGCGTATATGACGCTCGCCCGCCTTAAGGAAGATTTTAAGCTGGACTTCGGGCGCGAATTGAACGTTGGAGATACCGAGAGGCTCGCATATGCGCTCAAGGATTTCTGGAACGAGCTCCCGATAAAGTACGGCAACCTGCCTCTGTTCGTGCCCGGCATAGTCGAGAAGCTCGCTATCAACTCGCTAGCCTTCAAGGACTACAGGGATATAGAAAAGGCCGCATACCTGCCCGAGATAAACGCCCTATGGGCGTCAAAGATCCCCGCAGGGATCGAGGCGGCTATCAGGGATGAGGTCGAGGACAAGACCGGCATAAAAATTTCGGATGACAGGGTGCTGCATTACACTGCATTGCAGACCGGCATAAGCATACTGAACGGTCTCGGCGTACGGGTCTCGGAACCCGACCTGGTCAAGACCCTGCAGCTAAGGCGTTTGATAAGGTCCGCAGCGCAGAAGTACCCGGACCTCGAGCTTCTTAAGGAGGGTAACGCGGAATGGATGGCGGTCTTCGCCCTTAAAAAGAAACTTACGTTCTCAGAGTTCCAGGATAAATACCTTAAACAGGTACAGGATATTTATAAATACGCCAGGGCCGCCTATTTCCCCAAAGAGATAGATATAATGGCCGGCAAGATAAAGGATATAAACAATAGCGACATCGGCGTAATAACGGATATTTACGGGCTTAAGGACAGCGGATTCGCCGCGGACCCGAAAACGACCGATAACGATATCATCGTGAATGTTATCTGGTACCACCTGCAAAGGGCCTATGATATCGGCATGCCCGTCAAGGACATCGGCGCCTTCTTCAGGATACTGAAAGAGGTGAAGGACAGCAACCTGAGCGGCCTCATGTCAGCCGGTTCGGTCGACCAGATGCAGGAATGGCAGGAGAAGATGGATTCCATATCTTTCCGGCTGCTGAGCATATACAGCGACCCGCGGATCCGCAAGGAGTTCAGGTCGCGTGAGGACCTCATACATAAATTCCTTTCCAACAGCCAGGTAATGAGACGCAACACCACCATTGCTTCAAAACTGGCGGAAATACGTGTCCAGAACAGAAAGGTCGCGGACTCCCTCGAATTCCTCTGGCCGCTGCTGATGACATTCGAGGATATCTCCCCTTCCGTAATGGAAGACATAGTATCCAAGATGGACTACGTCACATCCTCCTATAAGGATATAATAGGGTTGCAGCCAACAAAGGATTCCGCGGTGGAGTTCAATGAGGCGGTAAATGTTTACCTTACGGGCGAATACGGGAAATTCGTTATACGCCAGAAGACGAATTACCAGAGGGCGCAATCCTCATGGTGGACGAACTACATAATTAAGATCGCCTACAAGAGGCTCTTCAACGAGGATCTGGATGAAACCGAAAGGATGAACCGCAAACTGCTTAACAGTATGCAGGTATGGTTCGACCGTGAGAAGTTGATGAACCCGCGCAAGCATGTCCTTAAGGATATCGTGGCGGACCTCGCGGCTAACGGGTCCATTAATAGGATCGGGCTTTTCAGGCCGGTCTATTCGGGAAAGGATGAATATAACGCCAGGAAAGCGACGATGATCAGATATATTAAGCGGCTGGATGATGAGATAGCCGCGCTGAAATCCGAAAGGCGTTATTACTGGGACATGGAGAAGATATCCGCCAAGACGAAGGAAGACCTGGCGGAGCTTGAGCAGGCGCCCGAAGCGCTTCTGGCAAGGGCCGTCGAGGCGGAAGACCTGCTGATGTTTTTCAGGCGGACGCATAACAGGGACTCCGTGTTCCTGACGTTAATGATCCTCTCCGGCACGCTCATCGCTGCAATACTATCGCGCCTGGTATTCATGGCCAGGCGCGCTATGATGGGGCTGTCAAAAAGCACGCGCCCTTCAGAACCCCAGATCCCTGTCTAAACTCCTGTAATTGATCGCTTCCGATATATGTTCCGCAGAAATAGTCTCCGACCCCGCGAGGTCCGCTATGGTCCTCGCGATCTTAAGCACCTTATCGTATCCCCTCGCGCTTAAACCAAGCTCGAGTATGGCCAGCTTAAGCAGCTCGGACGCCTCCTTATCCGTACAACAGTATCTCTCGGTGTCTTTTGAGCCGAGGTGGGCATTGCAGTATATGGGAAGGCCTTCGTAACGCTGTTTCTGTGCGGTCCTTGCTGCATCCACCCTTTCCCTTATCGCCTCCGAGCCCTCTCCCCTGCTTTTTCCCGACAGCTCCTTGTACTTAAGGGAAGGCACTTCTAGATGGATATCTATCCTGTCGAGAAGCGGCCCGGATATTTTTGATAAGTACCGTTGGATGATCGGCGGGGTGCAATGGCATTCCTTTTTCGGGTCGGTGAAATATCCGCACGGGCACCCGTGTCGCTTGAATCCACACACAAGCCTGAATCTTGAGCACGGCTAATGATTTTAGGCGGGATTTGGATAGAATAATCGACGAAATGCTTATCAATTTTGATTTCAGAGAGCAGGTTGCGGAGCAATTCCTTCCTGTCCGGCATATCTAGCTCATC
>JAQUSA010000144.1 GCA_028715315.1 Candidatus Omnitrophota bacterium
ATATCCAAACTATATAAGGACACGAAAAAATGACAAAAGAGGAGATACTGAAGCTGATCAATTCAAACCTTACGTGCCACCTCGCGACATCGGTGGACGGCCAGCCGCATGTGCGCGGCATGATGGCCTACCGTGCCGACGAGAACGGCATAATATTCCATACGGGCAATAATAAGGACCTCTTCAAGCAGGTCCGCGACAACCCGCTCGTCGAGGCGTGCTTCTTCGACCGCAATACGAACACGCAGGTCAGGGTAACGGGGAAGGTTGCCGTCGTCTACGATGACGGCCTGAAGCGCGAGATCGTCGCGATGAGGCCTTTCCTGAAGCCGTGGGTGGAAGAGCTCGGTCTCGACATGATCGCCGTTTTTCGCATCACGGATTGCGTCGCGTGCGTATGGACGTTCGAGGAAAATTTTGCCCCGAAGAAATATATAAAATTATCGTAACCTACCCGAGGATAAAACAGTTTGCGCGTTAAGTTCATTTTGCCGGCTTTGACAGAGGCCAGGGGCAGGTCCTGGCGGCCGGTAAAATATTCGTTATTTCCTCCTCTAGGGCTTGCCACTCTTGCGGGTTATCTTGATGCCGGCGACGAGGCTGTAATAATAGATGAGCATGTGGAGCCGCTCGAACTTAACGATGCGCCGGACCTCGTAGCTATAGAAGCGTATATTACGTCCGCCGGGAGATCTTACGAGATCGCCGATTTTTACAGGAAGGCCGGGTCATATGTGGTGATGGGCGGACTGCATGTAACGTCGGTCCCGGACGAAGCCCTTTTGCATGCCGATTCTGTGGTCCTCGGCCCGGCGGAAGAAGCCTGGCCGCGTTTCCTCTCGGATTTCCGCGAGGGCCGCGCGTCACGCGTATATCATTCGTCGGAGCGCACGCTCGCCGGGCTTCCGGAGATACGCCGTGACCTCATAAAGAAGCGTAATTACCTGGTGCCCAATTCTATTGTGGTGTCGAGGGGGTGCCCCCATTCATGCGATTTCTGCTACAAGGATAATTTTTTCCGGGACGGCAAATCATTTTATACTTACACGGTCGATCAGGCCCTTGCCGAAATAGGGGCGCTCAAAGGCCGCCATCTGTTCTTCCTGGATGACAACATCTTCGGGGACCGGAGGTTCGCCTCAGGGCTGTTCTCCGGTATGCGCGGAATGAGGCGAATATGGCAGGGCGCGGCTACGGTGGGGTCGGTCCTGGACGGGGACCTGCTGGACCTCGCGGTCGCATCCGGGCTGAGGAGCCTCTTTATAGGTTTCGAATCCCTTGACCAGGCAGGCATGTTGTTGCACGGGAAGAACCACAACAGGGTAGAGGAATACCAAAAGGCCATAAAGGCCCTACACAGCCGCGGGGTCATGATAAATGCCAGTTTCGTCTTCGGCTTGGATTCCGATACTGCGGGCGTCTTCGACTCTACGGTAGATTGGGCGGTCGCGAATGGCCTTGAGACTGCCACCTTCCATATACTTACGCCCTACCCGGGTACGGGGGTGTTTAACAGGTATTCCGCTGAAGGGCGCATACTGCACAGGGATTGGGACCTCTATGATACAAGGCACGTGGTATTCAGGCACGCGTCGATGAGCCGCGAAACTATAGAAGCGGGATACAGGCGCGCTTACGAAAAATTCTACATGTGGAAGAACATCTGCAGGTCGGCGGCGTCCAAGGACGTTTTGTTTGATAAAATCCGGCATTTTGTCTATACTGGATGCTGGAAGAAGTTCGACCCGGCCTGGGGGCTCATAATTAACATGAAAAGATTGAACATGGCGATCCCGCCGCTCGAACATATCCTGGAGGGGAAAGCTCATTAATAAAATAGGCTCGGCAATCGTTGTGTTAGCGGTCTTCTGCCTGTTATTTTATCCCGCTTTTTTTTGCCTTAGAGTGGCGTTCGATCCCGCCCTGAGGAGGGGAGAGATCCCCGCGTTCATGTTCAAAGATTTTAAGAGGGTATCCGGCCAATACGAAAAATGGGCCGTCGGTTATCTCGCCTCCCGGCGCGCGACAAAGGTCGATCCCGGACACGTCGCGGCTACGGAATGGCCCATGTTCGGGTCGGTTTATTACCTTGTCACTGCCGAGGAGATGATGGTGCGCCTGGGAGACCGCAACGACCCCGAAGCGGCTGGGGTAAGGCGCGCAGTAAAAAAGGCAGCCAAGGCCGCGGTAACTATCGTCGCCGACCCGGATACCGCCTCATGGGTGCGCGCGAAATGGGGCGCCGGCTATCTAGAAAAGGAAAATTGTTTTTACAGGATGCTGCTGATAATGGGATTATCCAGCTATGAGAGGATATCGGGGGATAAGGCGTATCATGAGCTGCTGTCCGGCCAGGCGAACTCCCTCGCCGACGAGTTGATGCGTGCCGAATATCATATGCTTGAAGATTATCCCGGGGAGTGTTACCCGACCGATGTCCTATGGGCTGTTGCGGCCATCATCAGGGCGGATGGCCTTATCGGGACCGACCACTCCCGGTTAAAGACAGAAGTGTTATCGGTCATTAATGAGCGTTCGCTGTCTAAAGAGGGCATACCCGCTTATGCTTCTGTCGCGAAAACGGCGTATCCATGCGATGAAGCGCGCGGTTGCTCGACCTCCGGGATGCTTATATTCGTGCCCGAGATGGACCTGGGGGCCGCAGGGGGTTGGTATGGCAGGTATGACAAGTATTTTTGGCAGGATAACGGTTTCTGTTCGGGATTCAGGGAATTCGCGCGCGGCAGCAGAGCCGAGTTCTCGGACGCGGATACCGGGCCGGTGATCGCCGGGTATGGCACGGTCGCCTCTATCTTCAGTATAGGGCCCTCACGCTCATTGGGACGGCTCGACCGTTCTGTCCCGGTAACCATGGAAGCGATAGCGGTCTCCTGGCCGACTCCCTTCGGATATGTGTTTCCCAGTTTAATGGCGTATTTCGGGACAAAGGCCCCTCCGCTTGGCGAAGTGGCGATGCTTTTTGTTATGACGCGCCCGATACTTACAGGGGGAGTGACGCCGTATTCCGGGAAGGTCCCGGGCTTAGTTTGGACGGCAATAGGCATTTATCTTTCGGCCGGGACCATACTACTTGTATTGGAATTCCGGTAATGGAGAAGGCGGTATCTGAAGAAACATGGTAATCGGAAATCTAAAACTT
>JAQUSA010000145.1 GCA_028715315.1 Candidatus Omnitrophota bacterium
GAGATCACCTCGAACAGGCCGGACTGGCTTTGCCTTTACGGCATCGCGCACGAGATACAGGCGCTCTACGGCCTGAAGATGAAGCCGGTAAAGTCCTCGCTTCCGAAGTCCGCGAAAACGCCGGGGCCTTCGATAAAGATAGAGGATAAGAAGGGTTGCCTTAGGTACGTCGGGATAGTCATAGACGGCGTAAAGGTAGGCGTCTCCGGGAAAGACCTGGCTCACAAGGTCGAGAGCGCAGGGATGCGCCAGGTCAATAATGTCGCCGATATAACGAATTTTTGCATGATGGAATCAGGCCAGCCGCTTCACGCCTTCGATTACGATAAGCTCGAGGGCGGGCGTATAATCGTCAGGCGTGCCAGGAAAGGCGAGGAGCTGGTCACGATAGACGGGATAAAGAGGGTTCTCGACGAGGACATCCTCGTTATAGCCGATGCCGGCAAACCGGTCGCGATAGCCGGGATAATGGGAGGGCGGGATACCGAGGTCGGTTTTTCGACAAAGAAGGTCCTGCTCGAGAGCGCTTATTTCGACCCGGTGCTCATACGCCGCGGGGCGAGGAAGCTCGGGCTTTCCAGCGAGGCGTCCTACAGGTTCGAGAGGAATGTCGATCTCGGGGGCTGCCTGAACGCGGCAAAGCGGGCGGTATCCCTCATATTCGGGCTGGCCGGAGCGGATCAAGTATCGAAAATTTCCGATGTCGGCTCTAAAGGGCCGAAAGATATAAATATAAAGCTCAGCGTATCCAGGGCGAACAGGATACTCGGCACGGAGATCCCGGCGCAAAAATGCGCCTCGATACTCAAGGGGCTTGGGCTCGGCGTCAAGCCGTCAGGCAAGGACACATTGCTCGTGTCGGCGCCGTCTTTCAGGAGGGACCTCAAGGCCGAGATAGACCTCGTCGAGGAGATCGCGCGCATTTACGGATACGATAAGATCCCGGAGACGCTCCCGAGGATACAACTGTGGGGAAAGGGCGGCCAGAAGAGCCGCGACAGGATAGTGGAAGAGGCGGCAAGGGAAGTGCTGGCCGGGGCCGGGCTTAACGAGGTGATAACGTACTCCCTCAGGTGCAAGGACCCGTACGTCCAGAAGGCGCTCAATATCCCCGATGAGAACGTGCTTAAGGTGCAGAACCCGTTAAGTTCGGAATCCGAGACGCTCAGGTCCGTGCTGGTCTGCGGGATGCTCAATGTGGTCTCGCATAACCTGAACAGGAAAGTCTCCGACATAAATGTTTTCGAACTCGGTAAATCCTATTCATGCGGCGGCGACGGTACCCCGCGCGAAAGCGGAGTGCTCGCGATAGCGCTATGCGGGATGAAGAAGAAGGATTGGTGCAGGAAAGAAGCCGTTGATATATTCGACATTAAGGGAATAATCGAAGTCCTTTTCGATAAGCTGGGCATAAGGGACTATTCGTTCGAGGTAAAGCCGCTTCCCCTCCTCTCTCCGGCGGCGTCGGCCGTTGTAAGCATAGGGGCGGACCGGATAGGCGCGATCGGCAGGGTGGATAAGGCCCTGCTCGATAAATTCGATATCAAGAGCAGCGTTTTTGTGGGAGAGCTTGACCTGGCGCCAATTTACGAGGCGGCGAAACTGGAGAGGAAATTCGCGGAGATGCCGAGGTTCCCCTCGTCCGCGCGTGACATATCGCTGATCGTCGAGGACAAGATAAGCAATGCGGATATAGTCAGCACGATAAAGGATACCTGCGGCGTGCTGGCGATCAGCGTTGTGCCGTTCGACCTGTATCGCGGGGAACAGGTGCCGAAAGGATGCAAGAGCATCCTGTATTCGGTGGAATACAGGGCCCCCGACAGGACGCTGACGGACGCGGAGGTCAACTCGCTCGACGGAAAGGTCCGCGAGGTATTGGTCAGGAAGTTTGAAGCAAAGCTGCGCTAGCGCATGAAAGACCTGTTCGAAAAAAAGAAGAGACAATCCTCCAAGGCGGAGCCCCTGTCCGCAAGGATGAGGCCCCGCGGCCTTAAGGAGTTCGTGGGCCAATCCCATATAATAGGCGAAGGAAAGCTCCTCTCAAGGGCCATCGAGGCCGACACGATCGCGTCACTTATCCTCTACGGCCCACCCGGCACCGGAAAGACCACGCTCGCCCATGTCGTTTCAAACGCCACAAAATCGGAATTCGTCCAGCTCAACGCGACGACCTCGAACGTTCAGGAACTCAGGAAAGAGATTGAGTCCGCGAAACAGCGGCGTGCCCTGTACGGCAGGAAGACGATACTGTTCATCGACGAGATACACCGCTTCAACAAGGCGCAGCAGGATGTGCTGATGCCGGACGTCGAGGCCGGTTCCGTAGTGCTGATAGGCGCGACGACATACAACCCTTTCTTCTCGATAGTCGCGCCGCTTATATCCAGGTCGCTCGTATTCGAGCTCAAGGCCCTCGGCGAAGCGGATATCACCACGATACTTTACAACGCGCTCAAGGACAAGGAGCGCGGCCTCGGGAATATGCCTATAAAGGCGGAGAAGCAGGCCATCGAATTCCTCGCTAAGCTTTCCGAGGGCGACGCGAGGCGCTCATTGAACGCCCTCGAGCTCGCCGCCCTTACTACGCCGGCCTCCAAGGAAGGCGCAGTGAACATAACGCTGAAGGTCGCGGAAGAATGCATCCAGAAGAAGGCGGTCGTATACGACAAGGACGAGGACGGGCATTATGACACGATATCCGCGTTCATAAAGTCGATGCGTGGTTCCGATCCGGACGCCGCGCTCTACTGGCTCGCAAAGATGTTGTATGCCGGGGAGGACCCGAGGTTCATAGCGCGCAGGATAGTCATATGCGCCGCCGAAGACGTCGGGCTCGCGGACCCGCAGGCGATAGTTGTCGCGAACGCGGCGTTCCAAATATCGGAATTCGTCGGGTTGCCCGAGGCGAGGATACCGCTTGCCGAGGCCGCGGTCTATATCGCGTGCGCGCCGAAATCCAATTCGGCGTACCTCGGCATAGAAAAGGCGCTCAAGGACGTGGAGGAGGGCCGGGTCATGGAAGTGCCGGCGCACCTGAAGGACGCGTCCATGGACGGCAAGGAACTTGGCCACGGCAAGGGCTACAAATACGCGCACGATTTCGAGGGGCATTTCGTGGAGCAGGAGTATATCCCGAAGA
>JAQUSA010000146.1 GCA_028715315.1 Candidatus Omnitrophota bacterium
TTCGGGTCCCTCGAGCAGGCCCTGCGCAGGCTGCAGGACGAAGGATAC
The DNA here is from genome assembly GCA_028715315.1 of Candidatus Omnitrophota bacterium. Taxonomy (GTDB): domain Bacteria; phylum Omnitrophota; class Gorgyraeia; order Pluralincolimonadales; family Pluralincolimonadaceae; genus UBA6215. The sequence continues at coordinate 49 of JAQUSA010000146.1, forward strand.
CGGAACATCGCCGTGACCGGCAGGAAGGTCGGGCCCTCGATATCATTGCCGAGGATCTCCGAGCCCGAGGCGGTAGAAGAGGCGCTTAAGTTCCTGAATACCGGAAAAAAGAAGTATGACGCCATCGTCAGCGTCGGCGCGGAATTGTTCGTCGCTTACGTATTGGACAAAGAGGGGAATATCTCCGGCATAAGGACGCTCAATAAATGCGCGTCGGGGACCGGGGAATTCTTCATGCAGCAGCTCAGGAGGATGAACATATCCCTCGACGAGGCGGTGAAGCTCGCGTCCTCCGAGAAGACCTACAGGCTTTCGAGCAGGTGTTCGGTATTCTGCAAGAGCGACTGCACCCACGCCCTCAATAAGGGCCAGGACATAAGCGAGATACTCGCGGGCCTCTGCGAGATGATGTCGAGGAAGGTGATGGAGCTGCTCGTGAACCTGCCGAGGGAGAACGTGATGCTTATCGGCGGCGTCGCGCTGAACCCGCGCGTCGTGAACTTCCTGAAGAAAGATATCCGCTCTATCCATGTGCCGAAAGAGGCCGCGTATTTCGAGGCCCTCGGGGCGGCCCTCTGGACGATGGAGCACAATGTCGATACGGCAAATACGAAGCTGCTCAACGACAAACGCCATTCATCGAGATACACAAGCCTGCCGCCGCTCAAGTCCGCGCTGCCGCTCGTGGAATTCAAGGGCGCGTGGGAGAAGAGGGAATATCACGACGGCGATGCCTGCATCATAGGCCTCGATGTCGGCTCGACCACCACGAAGGCCGTGATATTGAGGGAACGCGATGACGCCGTATTGGATTCCGTATACCTGAGGACGAACGGCAATCCGGTCGAGGCTTCCCGCAATTGTTATAAGGCCCTCGAAAAGAACCTGAAGAAAAATATAATCATAACAGGGATCGGCGTGACGGGCTCGGGCAGGCAGATAGCGGCCCTGCACGCGATGACCGACGGCGTCGTAAACGAGATAATAGCCCATGCCCGCGCGGCGGCTTACTTTGACGAAGAGGTCGACACGATATTCGAGATAGGCGGGCAGGACGCGAAGTATACGCATGTCGAGAACATGGTCGCCTGCGATTACGCGATGAACGAGGCGTGTTCCGCCGGCACCGGTTCCTTCCTCGAGGAATCGTGCAAGGAGACGCTCGGAGTCGAACTGGCCGCGATAGAGCCGCAGGCGATGAGGGGCGAGAGCCCGCCTAATTTCAACGACCAGTGCGCGGCGTTCATCAGCAGCGACATAAAGACCGCTTCCTACGAGGGCCTCAAGAAGGAAGATATAGTCGCCGGCCTCGTATACTCGATATGCATGAATTACATCAACAGGGTAAAGGGCAACAGGATAGTCGGGGATAAGGTGTTGATGCAGGGAGGCGTGTGCTATAACAAGGCGGTCCCCGTAGCGATGGCGTCGCTACTCGGGAAAAAGATCGTTGTCCCTCCCGAGCCGGGCCTCATGGGCGCTTTCGGGGTCGCGCTTGAGATAAAGGACAAATTAAAGCACGGCCTGCTCAAGAAGAAAGAATTCAAGCTTTCCGAGCTCATCGGAAGGGAAGTCAAATATCGCGACGCGTTCAAGTGCAAGGGCGGCGCGGAAAAATGCGACCGCGGCTGCAGCATCCTTCGCATCGAGATAGAGGGAAAGATATACCTGTTCGGAGGTTCGTGCAACAGGTATTACAACCTGAACCATTCGGTTGCCGTGGATGAGGCGAAGCTGAACCTGGTAAAGATCAGGCAGGATGAACTCTTCTCCGCGGGAGCGTCCTCGCTGCCCCGCCACGGAGCGAAGACCGTCGGCATAAGCAAATCGTTCCTGACCCATACGTTCTTCCCGCTGTATGACGGTTTCTTTTCCGCTTTGGGCATGAAGGTCGTGGTATCGGATGCTATATCGGATTACGGGGTCCAGAGCAAGAGAGCCGCCTTCTGCTATCCCGCCGAAATAGCCCACGGCATGTTCCATAACCTGATAGAGAAGGGTACGGACTATATATTCCTGCCGCAGGTCCTTGAGATCAGTTCCAAGAAGGCGCTCCGGTCGCGCAAGGAGCAGCAATCGACCTGCGTCATCCTTCAGAGCGAACCGTATTACCTGCGCGACACTTTCAAGAGATCCGGAACGGGCAAGCTCCTTATCCCGATAATTGATTTCTCGAAAGGAGTAAAGGGCGCGCAGGGGACATTCGTGGATATGGCCGTAAAGATGGGCTTCGGCCGGCGGGACGCGGTAAAGGCATATGCGGCGGCCTGCGGCAAACAGCAAGATTTCGCGGATAAGATGAAGCAATACGGAAAGAGATGCCTGGAGGAACTCAAGAAGGACCCGGAGAAGATAGCGGTCGTCCTGCTTGGCAGGCCGTACAACAGTTTTGCGGTTGAGGCCAACATGGCGATACCGGACAAGTTCTCCTCGCGCGGAGTGACGATCATACCGTTCGATTGCCTTCCGTATGAGGGCGAATCCGACGACAGGAACATGTATTGGGCGAGCGGACAGATGATCCTGAAGGCCGCGCGGTTCATCAGGAAGCATCCCCGGCTGTACGCGGCATTCGTGACAAATTTCAGCTGCGGCCCCGATTCGTTCATAGTCGGGCACGTTAGGGAGATGATGGACGAGAAGCCGATGCTCATCCTCGAGATCGACAGCCATACCGCGGACGCGGGCATAAATACGAGAATAGAGGCTTTCCTGGATATCGTGGAGAGGTCGAGGCGGATTGGCGAGTATCCCCGCAAGGCCCTCGACTCGTTCATCCCGGCCCGCTGCATAAGCCACAATAAAAGGTTATGGATCATATCTTCCGACAGGGAGAGGCTGAAGATAAACGATAAGAAGGTAAAGCTTCTCATACCGCCGATGGGCAAGATGGGCCCGGAGATACTCGCGGCCGTCTTCAGGACCGCCGGGATAACCACCGTGCCCCTTGAGCCTTCCGACGGGATATCGTTGAAGCACGGCAGGTCCAACACGACCTGCAAGGAGTGCCTGCCGCTCATACTCAGCGCCGGAAGCCTTATGAAATACCTGGAAGGGAAGAGGGGCGGCGAGGTGCT
>JAQUSA010000147.1 GCA_028715315.1 Candidatus Omnitrophota bacterium
GGCAGGACCACATCCATATCGAAGCAGGAGATGGTAAGGAAGGCCAAGCAGTACCTGCCCGATCTATTTGGGAGCGACACAGAAGATTAACCAGACTGTCCAGTGCGAACTGTGCCCCCGCGGCTGTGTTCTTGACGAAGGCCGGAGGGGTAACTGCAGGGCCAGGACGAACAAGGGCGGGAAGATAATCACGCTTGTATACGGCAAACCCTGCGCCGTGCATGTCGATCCCATCGAGAAGAAGCCGCTCTATCATTTCCTCCCGGCCTCAAAGGCATTTTCCATCGGCACCGCCGGATGCAACCTTCATTGCAAGTACTGCCAGAACTGGGAGATATCCCAGTCGGAACCCGAGAAGACAAATAACGCGGATCTGCCTCCTGACGCAGCCGTCGCCGCCGCGGCGGCCGGCGGGTGCAGGTCGATAGCGTTCACCTATAACGACCCGGTAGTCTTTTACGAGTACATGTGCGATATCGCAAGGATCGCGCGCCCGCGCGGAATAAAAAGCGTCGCGATCACCGCGGCATATATAAACCCGGGACCCCTTGCCGAGCTCTGTTCGACGGTCGACGCGATAAAGGTCGACTTCAAGGGAATAACGGAAGAGTTCTACAAAAAGGTATGTTTTGGCAGGCTGCAGCCGGTGCTCGATTCCTTAAGGACGATAAAGCAGCACGGCACGTGGCTCGAACTCGTGAACCTTGTCGTTCCCACGCTCAACGACAGCAGGGACGATATATCGCGGCTTATCGACTGGGTGCTCGATAACCTCGGCGCGGATGTGCCGCTGCATTTTTCCAGGTTTTGGCCGCAGTACCAGCTGCGTGAGCTGCCGCCGACGCCGGAAGAGACGCTCGATATGGCCTGGCGGACTGCGAAGAAGAAGGGCGTAAGGTACGCGTACATAGGGAACATCTCGGGGCATGACGGCAATAACACCTATTGCCCGAAATGCGGTAAGATGCTCATAAGGCGGTCCGGATATGATGTCATGGAAAATAATATCGAAGGCGGCAAGTGCAGATTTTGCGGGCAGAAGATACCCGGTATTTGGCAATAGGCGGAGGGATACATGAAAGAAGTCACGAGAAGGGAATTCCTGAAGAGGAACCTGATGCTGGCTGCGGCGATGTTCTTTATCGGCGGAGTACCGGGGAAGCTGGCGGAGTATTTCGGACGCAAGGCCAACGTCTCGGATAAGGAAGCCCGTTACTATAGGACGCTTGCCGGCTGATGAAAGGGCAGATGGAAGACCTGGATAATATCATAAGGCCGATAAAAACGGAACTTGCCGCCGTTAAGAGCGGCTATGCGCGCCAGCTAAGGTGGCAGTCCGAGCCGATAAAGGGTATCGGGCAGTACCTCTCGAGGACGCACGGGAAGTTCTTCAGGCCGACGCTCGTATTGCTTTCCGCGAAGATGGGCGACAGCGCGAAGATGGACAAGGCGGTATCCCTCGGCGTCGCGATAGAGCTGATCCACGCGGCCAGCCTCGTGCATGACGACATCATAGACGATTCCGTGCTGCGGAGAAGGCAGAAGACGATCAACACCAAGTGGGGCAACGCGATATCGGTGATCGCGGGCGACTACCTGCTTGCGAGGGCTTTCGATATCGTCTCTAAGCTGGATGAGCCGAGGATAATGACGGTCTTCTCGAGGACCGCGGCACGCATGTGCGAGGGCGAGCTCGTGCAGCTCTCGAACGCGTATAATTTCAACATAACCGAGCAGGAATACCTGGATATAATCAAGAGGAAGAGCGCGTACCTCATATCTGACTGCTGCGCATCCGGAGGGATGCTCGCGGGCTTGAGCGACGAGAAGGTCGGCCGGCTCGCGGCCTACGGGCTTTACCTCGGCATGGCTTTCCAGATAGTCGACGATTGCCTCGACCTTATAGGCAAGGAGAAGAACCTCGGCAAGTCCGTCTGGCAGGACCTGGACGAGGGAAAGCTGACGCTTCCCATAATATTTATCCTCAAGGGAGCGTCTAAGAAGGAGAGGATCAGGATAGTCGACCTCATTACGGCCGGAGGCAAGACCGCGCACCGGATACTCAGGGAGAAAGCGTCCGCTACCGGGGCGATATCGCGATCGAGGACGATCGCCTTCAATTACATGAAACTCGCGAAGAAGAAACTATCCGAGAACGACGGCATGCTCAGGAAGACCTTTTGCGATATCGCCGATTACGTCCTGGAGCGCAGGAACTGAACGTATAGCAGGCAGGTCGCGGCGAGGTTTATGAATCCAGCCAGGGCGAAGACGCGGCTTATTCCCGCGACAGGTATGAGGATGGCGCTGGCAAGCAGGGCGCCGATACATGCGCCGGCAAGGTCGACGCCATATAGCAGGCCCGCTGAATAAGCGGGTTTTTTGCTGCCCGCGGAATGTAAATGAACCGCCAGCGGGAACATGAAACCTGTCAGGATGCCGGGGACAGCGGCAAGCAGGAAGAAGACGGGCTGCGAAAAATGGAAGCCCGCCTGGAATGAAAGCGCCAGGATAAAAGCGTATATGTAAAACAGCGATTGCGCCCGCCTGTATGCCCTTGCCGGGACTTCTCCGGCCCCCGTGATCTTCATTGCGACAGCGCTTCCGATGACGAGGCCCGCCATGAACGCGGCGAATATCATGCCTATCTTGTAGTAGACGTAACCGTATACCGCCTGGAAAGCTATTATAAGGCAGACCTGCGCGGCCATTCCCGAGAATCCCGCCGCCGCTATCGAAAGAAGGTACGGGAAACCCCTGCTTTTTGAGGCGGCCTGGTACCCCGCCGCCAATACCGCGAATACCGCGGCGATGATAAGGACCTGCATATTCGCGTCCATCCCGTCCAGCGCGCTCAGGAATCCCGAGAACCGCGGGTTGACCCTCGCGGACCATAAGACCGTATCGTAATAATAGCCGGCAGGGCGGAAGTCCCGGTTGGTCTTTACGTTCCTTGCCGTGCCTATCGCGGTCTCCGCATATTTTATCCTCGCAGGGCCCATAATATCGGGAAGGTAGTGCGCGTTCACATAATCCGGTTTTAATCCCCGCTCGCCTATCCTGCGCGACAATACACTGTGGTCGTAGGTAAGAGTGCCCGCGGAGGGGGAAGCCAGGAATAT
>JAQUSA010000148.1 GCA_028715315.1 Candidatus Omnitrophota bacterium
CCGTCGTCGAGATACGCGACGGCCTGGTTATATTCCTTGCCTTCCTTTACCACCTTTACTTCCATCAGTTCGCCCGGTATCACGACCGGCTTCAGGGCGTTCGCGAGCTCGTTTATGTTCAATACCGAGACTCCCTGCAGTTCCGCTATCTTGTTCAGGTTATAATCGTTCGTGAACACCTTCGCCGAGATAAGTTTAGCGAGCTTTATCAGCTTCGCGTCCACTTCCTTGATATCGGGAAAATCGTCCTCATGTATCTTCACTTCGACCGCGCCCGACTTGCGGATCTTATTGAGCATGTCGAGCCCGCGCCTGCCGCGGTTTCGCTTTATCGGGTCGGCCGAATCCGCTATCATCTGTAGTTCCTTCAGTACGAAACGCGGGATTATAAGTATCCCCTGTATGAATTTCGTGTGGCAGATATCGGCGATCCTGCCGTCTATGATCACGGATGTATCGAGGAGCGCCATCTCATCGTGCTGGTCTTCCCTTTTTAATTTTATATAGGGTATTATGATATTGAACTCGTCCTTGCCCCTTATGGCCATTACCATTCCGAGGTATGCAAAGATAAGGATCAGGAGGCCGTTAAACGCCGCCCTGAGGTCGTCGTCCATCGGTATGAGCTTGAATACGCCTATGATGAGCCACGCGAACAATATGCCGAAGACTATCCCGAACACGGCCGAGGAAAGCCCCTTTACCGAGATCCTCTTGGTCGTGTATTCCAGCATGACGACGATCCCCCCGACAACGACGCCCACGAGCACGCCTACCGTCGACGAGAGCGGCCCTATCCTGAGGATATCGCCAAGCTGGTAGCCCATCAACCCGCAAAGCAGGATAAAAAAAGACCTGAGTATCGTAAATGTCATTTTTCACCCCTCGGCTTCGAAAGGAGCTTCCAGGGATGCGCCTTGAGGTCCTTCACAAAAGCTTCCAATTCATCGTACAGGCCTTCGTCCATGAACAGTTTCCCGACCGTGCCTTCGCCTGCCTTTACCCTGTCCATCACGACGTTCGCGGAGGCCACGAACTTCCTGATATCGAGCATCGTCGCCTTGAAGGCCGCCTGCGTCTCCGGATCGCCGACAAGCGTGTTGAAATGCTTAATCGTGTCGCCAAGGCCGTTGGCTATTTCATAGCCCTTCTGCGTGAGCTTCTCCATCGGGACAGACTCCCTGCCGGCGAGCATCTCGCCCGATCTCAGGACCTCGCTTCCGGGCGTCCCGGGGATTATCTCCACGTATTTCTCGCCTATCAGCCCGAGGGTATTTATGAAGGCCTCCGCGTCCTTTTCGACCTTCGCCTTCTTATCAAGGCACACGTAAAGGTCCACGGCGGTCTTCTTGGCCTGTTCATCCCTGACGATCTGTATGTCCTTCACCTCGCCGAGCTGCACGCCCGCGACCCTCACCGGCGCGGATATCTCAATGCCGTTCGCGAAATCGAAACGCACCTTGATGGTGTATCTCTGCTGGGAATATTTTATTTCCTGGGCCATGAATATCATGGATATCCCGATGGCTATGCCGATGGCCACAAAAATCCCGACCTTGAACTCCAGGTCCATCCTCCTCTTCATACTCGCCTCCTGAAATATAATATCATGAGTCCTCTGTTATGGGGCCTGAAGCGGCCCCGGTTATGAACTGTTTTACTATGGGGTTCGACGTTTTCCTTATCTGCTCGGGCGTCCCCGCCTCGACTATCTTGCCTTTATATAACATCGCGATCCTGTCGGCTATCTTATACGCCGATATCATGTCATGCGTGACCGCGATGGCCGTGGTCTTCAGTTTGGACTGCAGGTCTTTAATCAGGTCGTTTACCGCGTCCGCCATGATAGGGTCGACGCCGGTCGTCGGCTCATCGTATAAGATTATCTTCGGGTCCATGCATATGGCGCGCGCGAGCCCCACGCGTTTCCTCATTCCTCCGGAAAGCTCCGAAGGCCTCAGGCCCTCGATGCCCTTGAGCCCGACCAGGCTGAGGCATTCCGCGACCCTTTTGTCTATTGAGGCATCGTCCATCTTCCTGTGCTCTAAAAGGTTGAACGCGACGTTGTCGCGGACGCTGAGCGAATCGAAGAGCGCGGCGCCCTGGAAGAGCATGCCGAATTTCAGCCTGAGCTCGTTGAGCTCCTTGCCGCCGAGCCTCGTGACATCCTGCCCGTCGATAATGACCTGCCCGGAATCGGGCCTCATGAGCCCGATGATATGCTTAAGCATTACGCTCTTTCCGGTGCCGGAGCGCCCTATTATGACGACCGTCTCTCCGTCATTGATGGTCAGGTTGACGTTATCGAGGACCACATTATCGTCGAACGCCTTGCACAGGTTTATAAGTTCTATCATATCAGAATGAGAACCCGAAATAGAAAAGCGCAGTGAACAGGCAGTCGGCCGCGATTATAAGTATGAACGATATGACGACCGCCTTTGTCGTGGCGGCGCCGACACCCTCGGCTCCGCCCTCAACCCTCATGCCCTCATAACACGCGACTATGCATATGACGACCGCGAAAGCGAAAGATTTTATCAGGCCGGTCGCTATATCCTTTACCTTCAGCGGGTTCCACGTCATGTCCCAATAGAGGTTGCTGAGTATATTGAGCCTCCATACGCCTATCATATACCCGCCGAGTATGCCTACGATATCGCCGTAGATCGTAAGCAGCGGCAACATGAAAAAGAGCGCGATGAATCTCGGCACCACGAGGTATTTTATCGGGTTCGTCGCGAGGGTCTCGAGCGCGTCTATCTGCTCGGTGACCTTCATTGTCCCGAGCTCCGCGGCTATCGACGCCCCAACCCTTCCCGCAACGACGAGCGCGGTAAGCACGGGGCCCAGCTCTCTCGTCAACGAAAGCGCGACGAGGCTCGCGATATAGAGCTTCGCCTCCATCTTCTGCATCTGGTAGGCGCTCTGCAGCGCAAGCACCATTCCGGTAAACAGGCACGTCAGGAAGACTATCGGCAGGCTGTCTATGCCGACCTTGACCATCTGCTCCAGTATAGGCCTGCGCTTGAACGGGGGCATGAACGTCCAGAAGACCGTCCTGGCCGTAAGGACCGTGATCCCTCCCGCATAATGCAGGAAGTCCAGGAACC
>JAQUSA010000149.1 GCA_028715315.1 Candidatus Omnitrophota bacterium
CCGTAGTGCGCCCCGAGGAAACCCTTGTTCTCGGCGAAAAAGAAATAGTAGCCGAGGCCGCCGCCGAAATCGTTGGAATTCCTGTCCTCATCCGGTATGAAAGGGTCCCTTGCAAAGTCCTTCTTTTTATAATCGAAATTCGTCTGGAGCATGTGGTTCCTCGCAAAAATATAATTGACGACAGGGCTCGCATTCAACGTCGTCATATATTTGGAATCGCCGACATCGGTATAATTGTATCCGAGCACGACGCCCGCGGTCCCGTTATTCAGGTAATAATTCGGCGTCACCGATATGGTGTGGCTGAGCACGTCATATATCCCGAGCTTGTTCTGGTGCGCGAAGTACATCGAATACTGGCCGTCGATGCCGAACCTGTCGGAGAATTTCTTCCGGTACTGGCCCATGAACGTGACGACCTCCCTCCAGTCGCTCTCGTCGCTTATGCCGGACGCGACCGAATCGTCGCCGGGCTTCAATAATACGTTTGTATCATACTGGCCCGAGACGTTCAACGTGGCCCTGAAAGGCTTCTCGGCCGTTTCCTTCCTCTTGAGGGCCTCTATGTACTCGTTGGAGAGCCCCGCGATATCGGAGTTCGGGTCGAGGAATATGATATCCCTGAAGACCTTCTTGGCCTCGTCGAACTTCTTCTGCTTGATATTGGCAAGCCCTATCTGGTAATCGGCCGATTGCGCCAACGAACTGTCCAGAGCCTTGGCGTTCTGGAAGGCCGTAACGGCCGCCTCGCTATCATTATCCTTCAGCAATACAAGCCCCTTGAGGAACGCCGTTTGCGCCGGCTTCACGTCTTCGCGCTCGGCCACTTCCAGATAACTCCTCGCTTCCTTCAGGTCCCCGAGCTGGTACAGCACCTCGACGAGCTCAAGCAGCGCCTCCTTTATCCTCGGGGTCAGGGTAACGGAATCTATGAGCTGCTCCTTGGCCTGTTTGTAATCCTGCAATTGCTTATATGTTATGCCGAGATAGTACGCGGCAAGCGATGATTTCGGGTCCGTTTCCCTTACTTTCTTAAGCGCGGCCGCAGCTTCATCGAAATTCTCTTGTTTGTAGAGTTTTATGGCACCTTCTAGAAGAGGATCCGTTTCAGCGATCAGTAAACCGGGGAGAATTAGCAATATTGAGACAATAATTACCGTAAAGGCAGGAAATACTTTTTGCGGCATTTGCTGGGCCCCTTGGTTAATGTAGGTTAGTTTTTAAAGATTATGAATGAAGTAAATTTTATTAAATATACCATTTGCAGCCGGTTATGTCAAGTAAATATTTATTGACAAAGGCCTCAAAATTGGTATAATGTACCAAGGTTTAGGTCAAAACAGCCAATCTAACGAGGTATACCCAAATGAAGAGCCTATTAAGCGTTTTTATTGTCATCTGCGCGTCTTTTGTCTTATTCTGCTCCCCTGTTTATGCCGATCAGGAGTATTCGGGGTTCCAGATGTGGACTGTTGCCAGCGAAACCTCATCTGCCGTCGTATCGGAATTTGACCTGGGAGCGACCCCATATCTCTACGTCCAGCTTCCTACCGCCCCCGACGGCCTTTGGTATTCTGAGGTAAATTCAGATTGGCTGAAGGGCATCACGCTTAAAGGCGAAGCCGACAGGGTCGGGTTCCAGACCGTATACCACATTGCCCTCTCCGGATACGACTGGTCGGATATATCCAATATAGGGTCGTGGACCATTAACGCTGATTATGAATTTAAGACGTTGGGCCTTGGAACGGTCATCTCTTCGGATTCCGGATATACCGCATTCACCATCAAAGATCCCGGGACTGTCCCCGAGCCGGTCTCTACCATCCTTTTTCTTGTCGGCGGATCTGCGCTTGCGGGAAGGCGTTTCCTGAGGCGTAAATAACCGGTTTCCGCTTCAAGTTATCTTGAGCACGATAACGGTCATGTCGTCATGCTGCGGCATTCCCTTGCTGAACTTCTGCACTTCCCCGACCAGCCTATCCGATAATTCCTGAGCCGAAAGCTGCCTGTTCAAAAGCGCTGTATCGAGTATCCTCTTCTCTCCGAATTCCCTGATATTCCTGTCGCGCGCCTCCGAAATGCCGTCCGTATACATGACGAACACATCCCCCGGCGACACCTTGAACTCATCCGCCATAAATTCCGCGCCGGGTATTATTCCTACGGGGCTTCCGACGGATTGTGTCAGGGACAGGACCTCGCCGCTCTGCTTTACCCATATAAGAGGGTTATGCCCGCCGTTCGAATATTTTACAGTCCTCTCTTTCGGCTTATAGATCAGGTACTGGAGCGTCACGAACATCCCCGATACACCCTCCTCGACGAGCCTGTCGTTTATCGCGGTCATCGCTTCATCCGGCTCGTTAAAATCGTGGGTCAGCCCCCGGAAATCAGCCATCGCCTTTGCCATGTACAGGGCCGCCGGCACCCCCTTTCCCGAGACATCGCCTATGACTATACCGAGGCGGTCTTCCTTCAGTCTAATGAAATCATATATGAGTTTGATGAAATCATAGAAATCGCCGCCGACATGTTTTGCCGGGACGCATTTGACGCCGATATCTATGCCTATCGCGCGCGGAAGGCTCTGCGGAAGTATCGATTGCTGGATGCGGCTGGCTATTTGAAGCTCCTTTTCTATGAGTCCCTTCTCAAATTTCGCTATGATAAGCTGGTTAAGCGTTATCGCCGGATAGCAAACGCATAGCAGTATCAGGATAGACACGTAATCCATCCATATGTTGAAAAATGCGAACAACGTATACGCGATCAGGAGCGTGCCCGCCAAAAGCACCGCGAAGAGCATGAGCCCCTCTATCGGTGTCCTTCTGGGCAGTGCCAGTCCCAATGCGGTGCCGATAAGGAATATTATCAGCAGGATCTCGGGCCTGAATATCCTGTGTATGAAGTCCCTCCTTAATATCGTGTTGATCGCGCTTGCCCTTATGCCCACGCCGGGATACAGGGTCGACATCGGCGTCGCCCAGAAATCCTCCGAACCTGTCGCGGTCATGCCTATTATCACTATCTTGTCCTTCAGCATGTTAAGGTCTATTTCAGGCTTTTCCCCGTCCTG
>JAQUSA010000018.1:0-2407 GCA_028715315.1 Candidatus Omnitrophota bacterium
ATAAAAGAGGCCGGTAAGAATTTCAAGAGGATGGACGGCGGGCCGTTCGGCGCGTGCATCGTGAAAGGAGGCAAGGTCCTTGCGGTCGCGCGCAACACGGTGCTCAGGGACGACGCGTCATGCCATGCCGAGGTGAACGCCATACGCATCGCTTCGCGCAAGCTTAAGGCATTCGACCTTTCGGGCTGCGAGATATATTCGACGACGGAGCCGTGCCCGATGTGCTTCTCCGCGATACACTGGGCGCGCATCGATAAGGTGGTCTTCGGGACGGACACGAGGGACGCGAAGAAGATAGGTTTCAACGAGCTGATGATAACCGACAGCCGGATGAAAACGCTCGGGAAGAGCAAGGTCAGGATCGTCCGGGGTTTCATGCGCAAAGAATGCCTCGAGCTCTTCAGGAGGTTCAATGAACTGCCCAAAAAGAAGCTCTACTGACCGCCGCAGCGGCAGGTCATGGATAAAGATATATATCTGGGCCGTCGTGATCTCATCGGTCGCGTATTTCGGTTTCAACCTGGCGCGGGATATCTTCGGGGGCGAGGAGGCGAAAGTGCGCAAGTTCATCATGCAGGGCAAATCCCGCCTCGAGAAGAAGGATATCATCGGCCTCTCCGACATGGTCGCGGACGGTTATAAGGACAAATACGGCAATGACAGGATGACCCTCGTATACGGCACGAAATCCTTCCTGGCCTACTACAGTGACATCTTCATCAACATAGAGAGGGCGGATATAAAGCTCAATGAAGCGAAGGATGCTACGCAAGCGGAGGCGGAAGTGACCGCCCTCATGATATTCAAGACGAAGGAAGGCAAGCCCGGCCCGGCGTTAGACGGGCTCGAGGGGGAGAAGGACAAGTTCCTGCTGAAGATGATAAAAGAAAAGAACGGCTGGAAGCTCCTTGAAATAGAGTTCCTCCAGCCGTTGAATATTATGGGCGAGAAGATCGGCTAGGCCGGTTCAGCATGACCTCGAGGTTGGCTTTCTTCTCGAGGTCGTTATACCAGGTTATCGAAGCATAGAACTGTTTCTGCGCTATCAGCAGTTCCTTGAATTTTTCTTTTCCCTCCTGGTATTTCTTTTCGTCGATCGGCGTTATCGAATCAAGCCTTACGACGGCATAGCCGTTATTGACCTTTACGACCTGGCCGAACACCTCCCCGGGTTTCACGGAGAGCGCCGCATCGGCGAAATCGGGCGATATCCCTATCCCTTCTATATATTGGCCGCGCACGAACTCATTGGTCTTTTTTTCATGGAGCGACAGCTTATCCGCCAGCTCCCCGAATTTTGCCATGCCTTTCTTTATCTCCGCGAGCGCCTCTTCCGCCTTTGCCTTGGCGATAGCATCCGCTTTCTCGGCCTTCAGCGCCGCCCGCGCCTTGTCCTTGACCTCCTCGAATACGGCGGCTTTCTCGGGGACCTTCAGCTTAAGCTTCATGAAGTATATCCCGCTCTTCGTCTCGACCGGGTTGCTTACGGCGCCCTCCTCGAGGGCGAACGCCGCGCCGGCGAATTTCAGCTCGTAACCCACGCCGGGGATATTGGCCTTCTCGTCGAAGAGCCCCGTCTCTTTTATGCCGAGGGAGAACTTCTTTGCCGCGCCGGCGAGATCCTTGTTCCCCGCGAGCTCATAGGAGATATCCCGGGCTTCCTTCCTGGCCTTTTCCCTGGATTCTTCCTTATCGTCGGCGAAAGGCACAAGCACATACTCCACGTTGACCTGCTCGGGTATCTTGAACGCGTCCTTATATTTGTCGAAAAATGCCCTGGTCTCGTCATCCGGGGCGGAGACCTGCGCCAGGTAATCCGATGACTTCGCGAGGATGTAGTCGGCCTTGGCCTTCTCGTACGAGTATTTATACTGCCTCAGCACCTCGTCATCGGTGATCGCGATATCCTTCGTATGCTTCTCGATCAGTTTTTCAATGGTTAGGTTGTCCCTGACTATGGCCTCGAACTCGGTAGGAGTGAGCCCGAAATTATAGCGCAGTATATCCTCATAAAGCCTCTTGCTGAACCATCCGTCCTTGTCGTTGAATGCGCCTATTTTCCTAATGGCCGCCACTACATCCTTGTCCGTGGCCCTGACCCGTTCCCTGCCTGCCTGTGCCAGCAATATTATCCTGTCCCATGCCTGCGCTTCCAGGGCGGTATCAGTCTGCTGGTCGCGCGGGAGTTCGCCGTACTTCATTATCATCTGGGTCCTGGAGGCGACGAAAGCCTTCTGGAACTCGCTCATCTGCACCTTCCTGCCGAATACCTTTCCGGCTATCGGGCTCGTCTCGTGGCTGCTTATCGCGTATAGCCCGATGAAAGCGACTATAAGGATGTAAAGCGGGATCCTGGCGTTCTCTCTGATCTGTTTGAGCATTTTCGGTTCTCCTTTGGGGAAATTTA
>JAQUSA010000018.1:2507-5666 GCA_028715315.1 Candidatus Omnitrophota bacterium
CTTGTGGACATGCACAAGGAGAAGGCTTTCGCCCTCGCGTTCAGCTTTATAGGCAATGCCGAGGACGCGAAGGATGTCCTTCAGGATGCGTTCGTGAAAGCGTACGTCGGCATAATTAATTTCAGGGGATCATCAAGCTTTTATACGTGGTTTTACAGGATATTGGTCAACCAGTGCAAGGATTTCCTGAGGAAGAAGAAGGCCAGGAGCGGCGTATTCATGGACCCGTTACCCGCGTCCGAAGAGGACGGGGAGAACGCGCCGGAAGCCGTTGACTCCTCGCCCGGCCCTTCGCAGATCGCGCTGGATAAAGAGGCGCGGAAGATGATAAACGAAGCTATAAGCGAGTTGCCGGAGAGGCAGAAGGCCGTATTCATGCTAAAACATATACAGGGGATGAAATTAAACGAGATCGCCGAAACGTTGGACTGCAGCGAATCGACCGCAAAGGTCCACCTTTTCCGCGCGATAAGGGGGTTAAGATGCCGACTGACAAAGAACTTGCCGACCTGATATCAAAAGCGCCCGCGCCCAGGATGCCCAAGAGCTTCTGGGCCAAATTCGACGCCGAATTGGGGGCTAAGCTGACCAGGGCCGAGTCCGGCCGCATATCGGTCAGGTCCGCCTTTTTCGGTGTCCTGGAGGATTTCGCGTCCGTATTCATGAACCCCGAGTTCAAACGCGCCCTGGCGACCGCCTCGGTGGCCGTTATGGTGGTGGGTTTCAGCCTTATTTTTGCCGTCAAGGGCGGCCCCGGGCTGTATTCCGTCTATTCGCTGACGAGCGACGAGCTTGTGGACGAGATGGTCATTATAGACGCGTATCCGGCCAGCGAAAATATAATTGACTTTTAGCCCCTTTGAATATAGAATAGGGGCCATGTCAAAGTTAAAGATAGGTTTACCAAAGGGTAGCCTTCAGGAGGCTACCTTTAAACTGTTTAAGAAGGCCGGATTCTCGATATCCGGCTCCGAGAGGTCGTATTTTCCCTCCGTGGACGACCCCGAACTTGAGCCCGTGCTGTTAAGGGCCCAGGAGATGTCGCGTTACGTCGAGCAGGGCATCCTGGACTGCGGCATAACCGGCAACGACTGGGTGCTCGAGAACGGTTCCGATATCGTCCGCGTAGAAGAGCTTACATATGCCAAACAGAGCCTAAACCCGGTACGCTGGGTCCTGGCCGTCCCCGAGAAGTCCAATATCCGCGGCATCAAGGACCTCAACGGCAAGCGCATAGCCACCGAGCTCGTGAATTTCACAAAAGGTTACCTTAAGAAAAAGAAGGTCAAGGCGGAAGTGGAGTTCTCGTGGGGCGCCACCGAGGCGAAAGTGTATTCGGGCCTCGTCGACGCGATCGTCGAGCTCACCGAGACGGGTTCGTCGCTGAGGGCGCACAACCTGAAGATCGTCGAGACGTTATGCACTTCGACCACGCAGCTGATCGCGAACAAGAAGTCCTGGAAGGAACCGTGGAAGAAGTCCAAGATAGAGAAGATAGCCATCCTGCTCAAGGGCGCCATTGCCGCCGAAGAGAAGGTCGGCCTCAAGATGAACATAAAAGAGAGCGACCTGAAGAAGGTCCTCGGCGTATTGCCTGCGATGCGCAGGCCGACCATATCCCACCTGAGCGTAAAGGGATGGGTCGCCGTCGAGACGATTATCGACGAGAAACAGGTCCGTGAGCTTATACCCAATTTGAAATCAGCCGGGGCGGAAGGTATCATAGAATATCCGCTCAATAAGGTAATATACTGATAAGCCCCCAGCGTGTTGATTCGCGAAGCGAATCAGCGGGGGGCTAACATAGGAGAGTCGGAAGATGCCGTGCGGCAAGAAACGTAAAAGAAGAAAGATAAGGACGCACAAGAGGAAGAAGAGGCTCCGCAGGGACAGGCACAAGAAGAACAAGAAGTAATATCTTCCTGTGGCCCCGGTTTTTTCTCACGTGAAAAAATATCTGGTCTTATCTGCGATAGGGGTGGCCCTTTTAATCACAATAAAGGGGTCACCCTTGTATTCCCGGTCTTCCGAGGGAAGCCCCGGAACGAAATCCTATGCCCATTTCCTGATGGGTGCGGTGCTTGACGGCGAAAGCAAGTTCGAGAGGGCACTTGAAGAATATAAGCTGGCTCTCAGCATCGACCCCGGATCCTCGACGATAAACACGAGGATAGCGCTGGACTACATAAGGCTGAGCAAGCCCGACGAGGCCTCGAAGTACCTCGACACCGCAATAGCGAGGAACCCCGACGATACGAAGGCGAGGTTCATACTCGCGCTGCTCTATACGATAAACAAGAAGTTCGATGACGCGGCCAGGCAGTACGAGGAGATAGTAAAGAGGGACCCGCACGACATAAAGGCCCTCGCATCGCTCGCGGACCTCTACGTGATACAGCAAAATATCGAGGAAGCGGCGCAGGCCTACGAGAAGATACTCGAAGAGGGCAAGAGCAC
The DNA here is from genome assembly GCA_028715315.1 of Candidatus Omnitrophota bacterium. GTDB lineage: Bacteria > Omnitrophota > Gorgyraeia > Pluralincolimonadales > Pluralincolimonadaceae > UBA6215. The sequence goes on from JAQUSA010000018.1 coordinate 4,965, forward strand.
AAGCCTTATCCATTTTACCCTCGGCATCTTTTACAGCAAATTAGAGAAATATGACGAGGCGCTTTCGCATTTCGACGAAGCGCTGAAGCTCGACCCGGATTACGATGAGGCGCGCCTGAGCAGGGCGGTGCTGTATGAACTAAAGGGCGACTATCCGAAAGCGATAGCGGACTACAGGAGGATCCTCGAGGCCGAGCCCCTTAACACGAGAGTATATAAGCTGCTCGCGCACGCGTATTACAGGGACAAGAAGACTGAAGACGCGATAAAGACATACAAGCTTGTCGCGGACCTCGAGCCCGATAAGGCGGAAGGCTACCTCGAACTGGCGTATCTCTACCTGAACGAGAAGAAGCCCGACGAGGCGATAAAGATCCTAGACAAGGCCGCGGCCCTGAAGGACGAGCCGATGATCAACATCGTCTATATAGTCAAGGGCATGGCGTATTCACAGAAGGGGCTTAAGGCCGACGCGGTCACTTCTTACAAGAGGGCGGTAGAACTCGCGCCGAAAGATGCCGAAGGGTATTTTTATCTCGGCGCCGCATACGAGGGGCAGGGAGAAAAGGCGCTCGCGAAACAGGAGCTGTTGAAGGCGATAGAGCTGAACCCGAAGCATGCCGACGCGCTGAATTACCTGGGATATATGTACGCGGAAGAAGGCGCCAACCTCGACCAGGCGGTGGAGTTCATAAAGCGCGC
>JAQUSA010000018.1:5766-11169 GCA_028715315.1 Candidatus Omnitrophota bacterium
CAGGATGAAGGCCAGATATGGGAAGCCGCGATGACCGCGGCGCATTACAAGCTGGACAACATCTGCGGGATAGTGGATTACAACAAACAGCAGATAGGCGGCTGGCTCAGCGACGTGAAGAATATCGAGCCGCTGAAGGATAAGTGGGTCGCGTTCGGCTGGAACGCCATCGAGGTCGACGGGCACGATTTCAAGCAGTTGATGGACGCGCTAGATAAGGCGGAGATGATAAAGGGCAAACCAACGGTGATAATAGCCCATACCGTAAAGGGGAAGGGCGTATCGTTCGTAGAGAAGAATTCGGTCGGTTTCCACGGCACGGCGGTCAAGAAGGCCGACCTGGAGAAGGCCATCAAAGAGATAGAAGAGGGGAAATAGGCATATGGCTGACCTGAAAGCTACCCGCGACGGGTTCGGAGAAGCGCTGGTCGAGCTCGGAAAGACCAATGAAAATGTCGTCGTATTGTCCGCCGACCTGGCGTCCTCGGTCAGGGCGAACTGGTTCAAGGACAAGTATCCCGACAGGTTCTTCGATTTCGGGGTCGCCGAGCAGGACATGATGTCGACGGCGGCCGGTTTCGCGCTGAGCGGCAAGATACCCTTTGCCGCGACATTCGGCGTCTTTGCGTCGGGCCGCGCATGGGACCAGATACGCGTTTCAATATGCTATATGAACCTCAATGTGAAGATCGTCGGAAGCCACGGAGGCATCTCCGTCGGACCGGACGGCGCATCGCACCAGGCCCTGGAAGAGATAACATTGATGCGCGTGCTGCCGAACATGGCCGTAATAGTGCCGTGCGACTCGGAAGAGGCGCGGCTTGCCACGATCGCGGCGGCAGCCCATAAGGGCCCGGTATACCTGAGGCTCGGGCGCGAACCGTTCCCGGTCATCACCGGCTACAAGGGAGATTACAAGATAGGCAAGGCCGTAACGATGGCCGACGGTACCGACCTCACGATAGTCGGCACAGGCATAATGGTGCAGGAAGCCTTGAAGGCCTGCGAGGAATTGAAGAAACAGGGCATATCGGCCCGCGTGATCAACCTGCATACCATCAAGCCCATAGATAAAGAGGCGCTCATAAAGGCGGCGAAAGAGACAGGCGCTATAGTCACGGCCGAAGAACACACCGTCACCGGCGGGCTCGGAGGCGCCGTAGCCGAGGTCCTCGCGGAGAATTTTCCCGTGCCGGTCAGGATGGTCGGCATGAGGGACAGGTTCGGTGAATCCGGGGAGGCGAGGGAGCTCATGAAATATTTCGGCCTCAGCCATGAAGGCCTGGTAACCGCCGCCCTCGAAGTCCTTAAGCTGAAAAAGTAATGCCTGCGATCACCTTAAAGTCACCCGCCAAGATAAACCTTTACCTGAAGGTCCTCGGTAAGAGGCCCGACGGTTATCATGACATCGAGACGGTCTTCGAACGCATAGACCTCTGCGATGAACTGACATTTAGCCCCATACCCGACCGTATTGTGGTCAAATGCGATAACCCACAAGTGCCTTGTGACCAGCGCAACCTGGTGTATAAGGCGGCGCAGATGCTTAAGGACCGCTACGCGATCCCGTCCCTGGGAGTTGAGATAATATTAAAGAAGAATATACCCGTGGCCGCCGGCCTTGGCGGCGCCAGCTCAAACTGTGCCTACGCGTTGCGCGGCCTGAGCGAACTGTGGGGCCTGAAACTCGAAAAGCATGAGATCTTTGACATCGGCAGCGAGATAGGGGCCGATGTAGCATTTTTCCTGCTTGATTCCGGGAGGGCGATAGGCCGCGGGCGGGGAGAGATACTGGAGGCGGTCCCTAAGGGAGAGAGCTTCCGGTACCTTCTTGTGAACCCCGGGTTCCCGGTACTCGCAAAAGACGCCTATAAGAGCCTAAATTTGGGCTTGACACCTATCCCCAGCCATAGTAAAATCAACCCTGCTTCTCTTGAGGCCATAATGTTCAACGGGCTTAAGGGGCTAGTATTTAACAGCTTAGAAGACCCGGTGGTTCGTATGCATAAAGCCATCTCCGAGATCAAGTCAGAAATCACCAGATCCGGGCTTAGCGTTGTTATGATGAGCGGAAGCGGGCCTACTGTCTTCGGAGCGGCTTCAAGCATGAAGGAAGCCCTTGACGCAAAGGAAAGGCTCGCGCTTAAGGAAGGATGGCAGGCTTTCATCGCGTCTACGCTCTGGTAAGCCGGCCGCTTTTCGTCTAGGGCAAAAAGGAGCGGGCCAGATGGTAATTAGCGAGGTAAGGGTCTTTCTTAAAGAGGGCCAGGACAGGAAACTAAAAGCGTACGCAACCGTGACATTCGACAGCTGTTTTGTGGTAAGGAACATAAAGGTAATAGAGGGGCAGAAAGGGTTGTTCGTCGCGATGCCTTCGAGGAAGATGAAGGAATCGTGCCCGAAGTGCAGGTATAAGAACGTAGTGCGGTCCAAGTATTGCAATAATTGCGGCGGAAATCTCGAGACTATCGTCCGTCCGGTGGCCAAATCGCCGGAAGAGGAAGCCTCGGCCCGCCAATCCGAACATAAAGATATAGCCCATCCAATAACTCTCGAGTTCAGGGAGCTGATCCAGAAGAAGGTCCTGGACGCTTTCGAAGACGAGAAGAAAAAGGGCCCTTCCCCGGTCAAAGGGGCAGATTACGCAGAAGAAGAGGACTAGCCCTCACGGGCAGACCTTCCCTATCCATTAAGGGAAGGGTCTAATCCCACGGGCGGTTTCTAGCCCACAGTTTATTTTCTTCTGCCCGGTAGTGTAAAGGTAGCACACGAGAATTTGGATCTCGGCGTTGAGGTTCGAATCCTCACCGGGCAACCAGTGCGGGATATATAATATGGCAGAGAGATGCTCGTTTTGCGGGAAATCCCGCGAAAAAGTTAAGAAACTTTTCTCCGGGCAGGGCGCATACATTTGTGAGAGCTGCGTCAAGCTTTGCAGCCAGATACTGTCCAGCGACGAGGAAGAGGACCTGAAGCTCAAACGTGAATCGAAGGTCAAGGAGCTTCTGAAGCCCACGGAGATGAAACGCCAGCTTGACCAGTACATCATAGGCCAGGAGCGCGCAAAGCGCCAGCTGTCTGTCGCCGTATATAACCATTACAAGAGGATCATAACGCAGGCCCAGAACCGCGATGTCGAGTTCGAGAAATCGAACGTGCTGCTTATCGGCCCGACCGGTTCAGGCAAGACGCTGCTCGCGAGGACCCTCGCGAAGGTCCTCGATGTCCCGTTCGCGCTATGCGACGCGACGCCGCTTACCGAGGCCGGTTATGTCGGCGAGGACGTCGAGAACGTGCTGCTGCGCCTGCTGCAGGGATGCAATTACGACGTGAAGCGCGCGCAATTCGGGATAATCTACATAGACGAGATCGATAAGATAGGCAAGACGCAGGACAATGTCTCCGTCACGAGGGATGTCTCCGGCGAAGGGGTCCAGCAGGCCCTGCTGAAGATACTCGAGGGCACTATCGCGAATGTCCCGCCGCAGGGCGGCAGGAAGCACCCGCAGCAGGAATACATACAGATAGACACGACGAACATACTTTTCATATGCGGAGGCACGTTCTCCTCCCTGAACAAGATAATCGAGCGCAGGGCCGGCAGGAAGACCATAGGTTTCAACGCGCAGGACGAAAAGGCAAAGAAGCCGGGAGACATGTTCTCCCAGGTCGAGCCGGAGGACCTTCTTAAGTTCGGCATGATACCGGAGTTCGTCGGGCGTCTTCCGGTCATCGCTACGCTGAACCCGCTTGACGAGAAGGACCTGATCGAGGTGCTTATCAGGCCGAGGAACTCGCTCGTAAAGCAATACACCAAATTTTTCGAGATGGAGAACGTGAAGCTTTCGTTCCCGGACGATTCGCTGGCCGCTATCGCGAAGAAGGCGATGCACAAGGGCACGGGTGCGCGCGCGCTGCGCTCCATCCTCGAGGAGATAATGTTCGAAGTGATGTATGATATCCCTTCTCAGAACGAGATAGCGGAGTGCGTCATCACGCCGGAATGCGTTACGCGCGGGGTCAAACCCATACTAATCACGCGCGACGAAGAAAAAGACAAGCGTAAGATAGCGTAGAAGGCGGTTCAATTGGACGGTTTCGGCTGTGTAATCCTTGCCGCCGGCAAGGGCACGCGTTTTTTTTCGGATACCCCGAAAGTCCTGCATGACCTGCACGGTAAACCCGTCCTGCAGCATGTCCTGGATACGGCTAAGTCGGCGGGTTTTGTGCGCCCGGTCGTCGTCATAGGGCACAGGTCGGGTGAGGTGGAACGGTTCCTGGAAGGCCAGGCGGCCGTCCCCGTCGTCCAGAGGATGCAGCTAGGTACCGGCGACGCCGTTAAAGCCGCCAAAAGGCAGCTTTCAAAGTACCGCGATATAGCGGTCCTCTACGGCGATGTGCCGCTCGTGAAGAAAGAGACCCTGCGGTCCCTCGTAAGTTCCCATAAGGCTTCGGGCGCTTCATGCACCGTGCTGACGGTGGATATGGAAGACCCGTCCGGGTACGGGAGGATCGTGCGCGGGCGCTTCGGCGGGAACGTCGAGGCGATCGTCGAGGAGAAGGAAGCGGCCGCGGAAGAGAAGAAGATACGCGAGATAAATGTCGGGCTGTACTGCTTTGATCGCGGCGACCTGTTCTCCGCGATCAAGAAGATACGCAGATCGAAGATCAAAAAAGAATATTATCTGACGGATGCCGTGGCAATACTGATATCCGAAGGTAAACGCGTCAGGGCATTCAAGACTGGCGACCCCGATGAATCTATCGGGATGAACTCGAGGTCGGATTTGGCGAACGCATATTCGATAATAAGCAGGAGGAAGTCCGCGGAGCTGAACAAGGGGTCCGTGACCGTGCTAGACCCGTCAACGACGTTCATATCGCAGGACGCGAAAATCGGCAGGGATACCGTGATATATCCCTTTACCGTGATAGAGAAGGGCGTCACCGTCGGAAAACGCTGTTCGATAGGCCCGTTCTGCAGGCTGAGGCCGGGCACCGTCATAGGGGACGGCGCCGAAGTGGGTAATTTTGTGGAGATCGTGCGCACGAAGGTAGGCGAAGGGGCAAAGGCCAAGCACCTGACGTACCTCGGCGACGCAGTGGTCGGCAGGGGCGCGAATATAGGATGCGGGACGATAACCGCAAATTACGACGGAAGGAAGAAGAGCGGGACGGTCATAGGGGATAAGGCATTTATCGGGAGCGGCACAGTGCTGGTCGCGCCCGTAAAGGTAGGCGGCGGCGCGATAACGGGCGCCGGGAGCGTCGTGCTGAAAAATAAGAACGTGCCTGCGCATAAAGTCGCAGTCGGGGTGCCGGCCAGGATATTAAGTAAGTCCAAAAACAAAAAGGGCAAAAGATGAAAATCAACGGGAACCTGCTTGTGTTTTCCGGGAACGC
>JAQUSA010000150.1 GCA_028715315.1 Candidatus Omnitrophota bacterium
CCAGGATGATAATGTCCGGCTATGAGTTCATGGGCGACGCGCCGTTCAAGGATATCTATATCCACGGCACTGTCCGCGATGAGACCGGCGCGAAGATGTCAAAATCCCTCGGCAACTCGATCGACCCTGTAGAGATAATCGACGAATACGGCACCGACGCGCTGCGTTTCAGCCTCATATCGATAACCTCGAGCGGCCAGGATGTCTTTCTTTCGAAGGATAAGTTCGAGCTCGGACGTAATTTCGCAAATAAGATATGGAACGCCTCCAGGTTCGTGCTGATGAATATCGATGACGGCGCGGATAACCGCGTCGATCTCGGGAAGGCGGAACTGTCGCTCGCCGACAAATGGATACTCTCGCGGCTTAACCGGGCGGTCGATTCCGTGACCGGTTCCCTGGAAGGGTTCAGGTTCAACGAGGCCGCGAATACCGCGTACGAGTTCTTCTGGCACGAGTTCTGCGACTGGTATGTCGAGCTCGTGAAGCCCGAGATGACGAAGGATGAATTCAAGGGAACGCAGCGCAAGAAGATAGTCCAGGCGATACTCGTGCACTGCATAGATAGCGCGCTTAAGATGATTCACCCGTTCATGCCTTTCGTGACCGAGGAGATATGGCAAAACCTTCCGCATGAGGGAAACTCGATAATGGCATCCTCCTGGCCGAAATCCGATAAGGGGCTCTATGATGACGGCGCTGAACAGGAGATGTCGGTCGCCATAGGCATCATATCGGTCATACGCAATATACGCGCTGAATTCAATATCCAGCCCCAAAAAACGTGCAAAGCTGTCATCGCCGCCGGCAGCGGTAAGAGCCGCGAGGCGGTGACGAAGTCGTCCGAGTATATAAAAGGGCTGGCAAGGCTGGAGTCTCTCGACATATCGGACAGGCTCACCCGCCCCAAGGCGTCTTCTGTGTCGATATCCGGGGACTGCGAGATATGCGTCCCGCTTGAGGGACTTGTCGACCTGGAATCGGAAAAAAGGAAGATGATGCTTAAGATAGGCGAGCTGTCCAAATATACGGGTTCCATCGAATCTAAGCTGCGCAATAAGAACTTCACCGACAGGGCCCCCAGGGAAGTGGTCGATAACGAGAAGAATAAGCTTGCCGAGGCAAATATCTCCCTGGACAAATTAAAGGAGAACCTGAAACGTTTAGAGACTTAGCCGACAAGGAAATACTTGAGATAATACGGCGCGCCCTGGACGAAGACATAGGCGCGGCGGATGTCACTTCGCATGCGCTCTTCAAGCACACGAAGACCGCGCAGGCAGCTATTATAGCGAAGGATAAGGGCGTGCTCTCCGGGATGACGGTTGCAATGGCGGCCTTCCTGATGCGTGACGCCAAGGTTAAATTCATGCCGCTTGAGATGGACGGCCGCCGGGTAAAGGCCGGGCAGCAGGTCGCATATATCGAGGGCGATCTCAACGCCATTCTGGGAGCGGAAAGGACCGCCCTGAATTTCCTGAGCCGGCTCTCCGGCATTACGACCCTCACGTCGGCATTTGTCGATGCGGTCAAGCCCTATAAGACGAAGATAATGGATACGAGAAAAACGGCGCCGGGACTCCGGTTGCTTGATAAATATGCCGTCAGCGTCGGAGGCGGGACGAACCACCGCGTAGGCCTGTACGACCAGATGCTCATCAAGGACAACCACCTGGCTGCCCTTAATTACGATTGGGATAAGGTCGGGGCGGCAATAGCATCCGCCAGGAAGAAAAAGATAAGGACGGAGGTCGAGGTCCAGGATATAGGACAGTTCAGGAAGGCCCTGGGGTTGGGCCCCGACGTAATAATGCTCGATAATATGGGCCTTAAGGAGATCAGGGAAGCGGTGGCTCTCCGCGATAACGGCCACTTCGAGCTTCAGCTGGAGGTATCAGGCGGGGTGAACCTGAAGAACGCCGGAAGGATCGCCGCGGCCGGCGTTGATATGATATCGATAGGCGCCCTCACGCATTCCGTAAAGGCAGTCGACTTCTCGCTGGATATCATAGGTTAACGTATGAATAATTTAGCCCAGCTTCTCATAGGCGGCGCATTAGGGACCGTATCCAGGTATGCTATGTCCGTTTTCGTATATAGGACAATGGGCGCTGATTTTCCTTATGGGACGCTTGCTGTCAATCTCACCGGTTGTTTTATTATAGGCTTCCTGGCGGCCATTACGGAAGACAGGTTTATATTCGGCTCGAACATACGCCTATTCCTGATGATAGGGTTCTGCGGAGCCTTCACCACATTTTCCACGTTCATACTGGAAACGGCAAACCTGATCAAGGACGGGGAATCGTTCAGGGCGCTTTTGAACGTGCTCCTGAGCGTGATAATCGGATTTTTAGTCTTCAGGCTCGGGCTGCTCGCCGGCGAACTTATTTAAAGGAAGGGAATAGGGCATGAAAATACCGAGTGACGGTAAACTGCTGCGGGTGTTCATCGGGGAAGCGGACAAATGGGACGGAAAACCGCTGTATGAGGAGATAGTATTGCTCGCGAGGAAGAACGGCATGGCCGGGGCCACGGTAGTGAAAGGCTCTATGGGATTCGGGTGCAAGAGCCGTATGCACACCTCGAAATTGCTCGAACTGTCGACCGACCTTCCCGTTATCATCGAGATCGTAGACAGCGAAGAGAAGATAAACGCGATGGTGCCCCTTCTTGACGAGATGGTGAAGGAAGGACTGGTCACGATGGAAAAAGCGAACGTCATAATGTACAGGGCGGAGAAAAAATAGGGAACCTGACCCGTTTTATAATGACATTTCCGGCGGTCATACTGGCATCCTGCGCGATGGTATGGATGGCGCCTGCGCCCGCAAACGCGGGAATTTCGGTGACCGCTTCCTCATCAGAGGACGCAGCGACAAATCCTTCAAACGCCTTTGACAATAATATGCAGACGCGCTGGTCGAGCCAATTTTCGGACAACCAATGGCTAAGGATCGACCTGGGGAGGCCCGAGGTCATGGTCGGGCTTGTATTGAACTGGGAAGCGGCATACGGAAAGAGTTACGACGTGCTGCTCTCGGAAGACGGCAATAACT
>JAQUSA010000151.1 GCA_028715315.1 Candidatus Omnitrophota bacterium
GTTATACGGAAACGAACGCCGGCTCCCTTAACCTGACCGTAAAGGACCAGGATTACGATATGTTGCAGTCGGGCGTCGGTATCAAGCTCGCGCGTTCCTTCAATCTCGAGGACGACAGGGTCGTAACACCGGAGATCCACGGAAGGTGGCTGTATGATTTCATAGGCGACAGGCAGGAGACGACCTCAACGTTCTCGGGCGGCGGCGGTTCTTTCGCCACGCAGGGATTCGATCCCGTCAAGAGCTCTTTCAATGTCGGGACCAAATTGATCATGGAGCTGAACGAAGACTGGAGCTTCGAGACGAACTACGATTTCGAGTGCAAAGAAGATTTCACGGCCCATACGGGGTGGGCTAATGCAAGGTGCAGGTTCTGACCCCAGCGGGTTCCCGTATCCCGCCTATCCTCATATGCGGTATCCTTATAGTCCTGCTGTTTACGGGCGACGTCCGGGGCGAGATCGCATTCAAACGTTCGGACAGGGTCCTCGTGCTCGCTCCGCATCCGGATGACGAGGCGATAGGCACCTTTGGCGCGATAAAGAACGCGAAGGACGCGGGCGCCGAGGTGAGGGTCGTATGCCTTACGAACGGCGATAACAACGAAATAGCGTTCCTCATATACAAGAAACATCCGGTCCTGTCGGCGAAGGGCCTGATCGCGATGGGGGAGACGAGGAGGAAAGAGACCATATCGGCTATGGCCGGAATGGGGCTGGACCCGAAGGATGTCATCTTCCTCGGATATCCCGATTTCGGCACGCTCGCGATATTTACCGGCAGCTGGGGAGATACCAAACCCTATGAGGCCATGCTTACAAAGCAAACCAAGGTCCCGTATCCCGAGGCGATGTCTTACGGGGCGCCTTATACGGGCGATAGCATATTGAAGGACCTGGAAAACATACTTGAGGAGTTCCGCCCTACGGTTATCTTCGTGTCACACCCGGCAGACTCGAACGTCGACCATAAGGCGTTTTATCTTTTTTTGCGCGTTGCTCTCTGGGACCTGGATGGAAGCCTTGAGGCGCCGTCTGTGCATCCCTACATAGTGCATGTCCAGGGCTGGCCCGCGCCGAAAGGGTATCATCCCGGCCTTCCCCTTAAGCCGCCGGTCAAGTTCAAGCAGGTATCGTGGGGGACATTCGATCTCGCGCAGGAAGAGGTCGAGGCGAAACACGCGGCGATATCGAAGTATAATAGCCAGCTTGCGTATGACCCTGGGTACCTGTACTCTTTCGCGAGGAGGAACGAACTTTTCGGGGATTACGCCCCGCTCAGGATAAAGGATAACGGCCGAAGCGGCATCTACGGCATCAGGGGCGGGAATTTGACCGTGAACCTCTCACTTGCGGGGAAGACGGATATTGACAGGGATTTTACGGTATACCTTATCGGCTATAAGAAGGGCCGCGATTTTTCCGGCATGCCGAAACTGCATATAAGGATAGATGCCGGCGGCCTCCATTGCAGGGACGGACATGAAAGGCTCTACTCTAAAGAGGTGACCGCGGACTTTGGTCCCGGTGCTATAATGCTAAAGGTGCCGCTCTCCCTGCTGGAAGACCCGGACCGTATCTTTGCCTGCGTCGAAGGGCGCACGGAGAATATGTCAAATGACGATACGCGATGGCGCGTATTAGAAAGGCAGCATTGATGATAAAGAGGGAACCGAAAGATTACCGGATAGGCGATAAGAACGTCGATAATCTCATAAACGATCTTACCTGTGAATCGTGCTCGGCGGAGACCGAGGGTATCCTGCGCGAGATATTGACGACCGCCGTCAAGCTTGGGCGCGAGTCCGACGATAAGGGCGACCTTAAGCTCGTGAATAACGCGCTGAAAGAGCTCCGCTATTCGTTCAAGATATTCTCTCCGTACAGGCATGTGAAGAAGGCCGTTATATTCGGGTCGGCGAGGTCCAAGCCTTCCTCGCCGGAGTATAAGATGGCCGAGGATTTCGCGAGGAAGATGACCGCCAAGGGTTACATGGTAGTGACCGGCGGGGGCCCGGGCGTCATGGAGGCCGGGAACAAGGGCGCGAGCATGGGAATGGAGTTCGCGCTGAACATACGCCTGCCTTTCGAGCAGAAGCCCAACCCTTACATTTACGAGAAACAGAAGATAATCAGTTTTAAGTATTTCTTCACCAGGAAACTGATATTCATAAAGGAGACCGACGCCACCGTCCTTTTCCCCGGGGGTTTCGGGACCAATGATGAGGGGTTCGAGATGCTCACGCTTATCCAGACGGGCAAGTCAAAGCCGCGGCCGATCCTCATGATGGAGCCGGAAGGCTCTACGTACTGGGCCGTCTGGAGGCGATTCGTGAACAACGAGCTGCTTAGGAACGGGTTCATAGAAAAAGAGGACATGAGCCTCTTCCGGACGGTCAGGACCGCGGACGAGGCGATAAGGTATATCGAGGAATTCTACAGGGTGTACCATTCGATTAGATATGTATCGGGGCGGACCGTGCTTAGGCTCAACAGGAAGATATCCGAAAAGACTCTGGCCGCCATAAACAGGAAATTTAAGGGGATACTGACTGGCGGTAAAATAGAGCTTTCGCCGCCGTTGAAGGAAGAAATTGAGAAGGGGGAGCATCTGAAACTCCCCCGTCTCGTTATGGATTTTGATTTCCGTAGCTATGGAAGGCTGACCGAGATGATAGATGTCATCAACAGGGACTGACCCCATAGCGCGTAAGGCTTAATCCAATCCCCACTCGGGGCGCCTGCTCCAGAACTCCCTCCACCAGTTGCACGGCCTGTTCTTGTCCCCGGTATATTCCGTAGGGCGATTTGTATCCCCTCCGACGACGAGGCTTCCTACATAGTCGGCTTTTGCGTATACCTTATCGATCTGTTCGGCGATCTGCTTAATGTCGCCCTCCGTCACTACGCCGTTGCTCGTCGCCTTGTAGAACTGCACGGTGACCCTTATCGGATATGCCGGGTCGCGCTCGATATCGAGGCCGGCGATCTCGGTGAACGGCCCTTCGGCTTTGCCGTGCCCTATTACCGCGTTCTCGACATTGCCGGCTTCCTTGC
>JAQUSA010000019.1 GCA_028715315.1 Candidatus Omnitrophota bacterium
AGGCCGGCGTATCTATTGCCAGCATGAAATCCATCCCGCCCAGGACGGTAGATTTCCACAAGAGATATGAAGCAGAGCTAGAGATCGAGGGAAGCATGGAGCAGGTCGTGGGCTTCCTCTACCAGTTGAACGGCTCCCCGCAGCTGCTGCGCACGGAGAAGATGAACCTGAACCCAAAGGACAAGGACTCCGGGATAGTCAAATCCAAGATAAATGTCACGAAAGTTGTCATGCCTTGACATTTAAGGTATTACCAGGTATACTTACTCCCATGGCAAACGAAACTGTGTTTAAGCGTTACAAGGGTAATCCTATCATCACGGCGAAAGCCGTCCCGCGTGCAAATTCCATCCATAACAGCGCGATAGTGCCGTTCCAGGGCGAATACAGGGGCATATTCCGCGTCGACGAGATCGACCTGAACTACACTCTCCACCTCGGAAAGAGCAAAGACGGCATAAAATGGGACATTGACGCCGCGCCGATAAAGATGAAGAGCGGAGATCCCGAGGTCTTTGTCACCGAACACAGCTATGACCCGCGCATAACGAAGCTGGGGGATACTTATATCGTCACCTGGTGCAACGCGGGCGCCCAGGGGCCCTGCATAGGACTCGCGACCACAAAGGACTTCAAGGTTTTCAGGCAGTCCGAGAACCCGCTTCCTCCCGCAAACCGCAATTGCGTCATATTCCCGGAGAAGATCGGCGGCAAATACGCGATGCTGCACAGGCCCAGCGACAGGGGCCATACGCCGTTCGGGGATGTTTATTACGCTGAAAGCCCCGACCTGGTCTACTGGGGCCGCCACAGGTTCGTATTCGGGCCCAGGGGCGGCTGGCAGTCGACAAAGGTAGGGCCGGGGCCGCATCCGATCAGGACAAAAGACGGCTGGCTGCTGATATACCACGGCGTCTGGACCAGCTGCAACGGTTATATATACTCGGCGGGCGGGGCCCTGCTGGACCTGAAGAAGCCCTGGAAGGTCCTTTATAGGACGCGCGATTACATGCTCTACCCCTCGGAACAGTACGAGCGGGTAGGCGACGTACCGAACGTCCTCTTCCCGAGCTCAGCGGTGGTCAAGGGTGACCTGCTAAGGCTTTATTACGGGTGCGCGGATACCTGCATAGGTATGGCTGAGGCCAATATAAAGGACGTAATAAAGTTTATAAAAAAGTGTAGTTTTTAGCATAAAATTACCCTATTATTTAGTTGACAAAAAACCGTATTTGAAGTAATATAACAAACCTTACGGTTTTTTTGTTATACAAGTTTTAAAAAAGGAGGTAGTACAGTGGCAAGAGGCAAGGTAAAGTGGTTCAGCAACCAGAAGGGTTATGGCTTCATAACACCTGAGTCGGGAAGTGACGTGTTCGTGCATTACAGCGCTATCCAGGGCGACGGCTACAAGACTCTGGAAGAGGGCCAGGAAGTTGAGTTCGACATCGAGAAGGGTGATAAGGGCGAACAGGCCAAAAACGTAACGAAGGTCTAAGACCCGAAAAACACGGGCCCGCGACAAGCTCGCGGGCCCTTTTTGTTTTTAAGCATAGCCGGTAAAAAGAAAGCAGGTGCACCCCATGAAGATCGTATTCATTGAGCCGCGTTCTACCGAAGCCAACGTATACAGCAGGATATCCATGCCTTTGCTGGGGCCTATCTACCTCGGCACGATACTGAAGGCCAGGGGCCACGAGGTCGAGATATACAACGAGGACATATTAAGGCCCGACTACGGTAAGCTAGAGGCGGACCTTATAGGGATATCGATCCTGACCTCTACTGCGAAGCGCGGATACGAGATAGCGGACAGGTTCCCCAGGGAGAAGGTCATAATGGGCGGCGTCCACGCCAGCCTCCTTCCCGAAGAGGCGATAAAGCACGCGAGGCAGGTGGTCATCGGTGAGGCCGAAGAGGTCATCGTCGATATCGCGGAAGGCAGGATAACCGAACCGATAGTGCGGGGCAGGCCGGTCGGGGACCTCGATTCGCTGCCGTACCCGGATTTTACGCTGATAAAAGGCGACAGGTCCCGCACGCTCGCGATACCGGTCTCGACGTCGAGGGGCTGCCCCCATGACTGCAGTTTCTGTTCCGTCACCAAGATGTTCGGCCGCAAGTACCGTTTCAGGAGCGCCGAGAACGTGATGGGGGAACTGGAATCCAACGGCAGGAAATCCATATTCTTCTGTGACGACAATTTCGCCGCGGCTCCCGGGCGCACCTATAAACTGCTCGACCTGCTGGTGAAGCATGATATAAAGAACTGGGCCTGCCAGGTCCGCTGCGACGTGACCAGGGACGCCCGTATGCTCGGGCTCATGGCGAAAGCGGGATGCCAGGCGGTATGCGTCGGTTTGGAATCGGTCAACGAGAAGACGCTGAAAGCCTACGACAAGAAACAGACCGTAACCCAGATAATAGACGCCATACGCGCGTTCCATAAGAGCAAGATCAAGGTGCACGGCATGTTCGTGCTCGGCGGCGACGACGATAACATGAAGACCGTATGGGAGACGGTAAGTTTCGCGGTAAAGCAGAAGATAGACACCATACAGATGATGATACTTACGCCGTTCCCGGGCACCAGGGTATATAAGGACCTCGAGTCCGAGAAGAGGATATTCACTAAGGACTGGAACCTTTATGACGGCCAGCATATCGTATTCAGGCCCAAACTGCTCTCCGCGAAAGAGCTCCAGCTCGGAGTATTGAAGGCATACGCGAAATATTATTCGCTCTCGAAGTCGTTCTCGCTCCTCATAGGCCTGCATTTCAGGAACGCGCTGCTGCGTTTCATGGGGCATTCGATATTGAAGGAATGGAAACATAACAACGGTAAGTTATCGTGGTTGTCCTCAACGCCAGTTTAGGTGTATAATCCAGTCAGGTGAAAATCCATGAAAATAGGAATGATCGGGCTGCCGCAGACCGGCAAAAAAACATTATTTGAACTGCTTACAGAGCACAAGATAACGGAGAAGGACCTGTCCTCGGGCAAGAACATAAAGAGCATTGCCGAGATAAGGGATCCCCGCTTCGATAAGCTTGTCGCGATGTATAACCCCAAGAAGAACGTGCGCGCGCGAATCGATATCGAACTGCTGCCGAAGATAGAGAAGGACGCGATCACGAAGGGCGATATATTCAAGGACATAGCCGAGACCGACGCGCTCTGCCATGTCGTAAGGCAGTTCGCGGACGATTCCATCTACCATATAAGCGGGACGGTCGATCCGAAGCGCGACATCGACAGCGTCAACGCCGAGCTTATCCTGCACGACCTGATATTCGTGGAGAAACGACTCGAGAGGGTCGAGCTGGAGCTCAGGAAACTGAAGGATGAGGCGAAGTCGAAGGAGAGGGATGTGCTGTTGAAGATAAAGGCGCATCTCGAAAAGGAGATACCCCTGCGCCTCCTCGAACTGAAGCCCGAGGAGAAGAAGGCCATAGCGAGCTATCCGTTCGTGACGCTGAAGGAGATGATGCTCGCGGTGAACGTCTCCGAGGACGACCTCAAGAACAAGGAGTTCCTCGCCGGGCTGCAGAAGGCGTACGAACCCCTTAAAATAGAAGTCATGCTGGTATCGGCCAAAGTCGAGTCGGAGATAGCTTCGCTCGAGACCGAGAAGGAAAAACAGGAGTTCCTCGCGGCGCTCGGGATCGAAGAGCCGGCGGTGAACATGCTCACAAGGCTTTGCATAAAAGCCATGAACCTGATATCCTTCTTCACGGTCGGCGAGGACGAGGTCCGCCAGTGGACGATAAAGCGGGATTCGCCGGCGCCTGAAGCCGCGGGAGCGATACATTCCGACCTGCAGAAAGGCTTCATAAGGGCGGAACTCATAAAATTGTCCGACCTCTTCGGGCTCGGGAGCGAAGACAAGGTCAAGGAAGCGGGAAAGCTTTACCTTAAGGGTAAAGACTATATTGTGGAAGACGGCGATATCCTGAACATAAGGTTCAATGTCTAGAGACAAAAAGCCCCTTTTATACGCCGCCGGAATAGCCTTGCTCGGCGTGTTAGCTTACCGGAGTTCCCTCTTCGGGAAATTCCTGCTGGATGACCTCACCCTCATAGTCTTTAATTTCCACATAAGGGACCTTTCCGGCGCGGCGCAGCTTTTTACCGAGAACATCGGCGCCGGGATAGGGCAGGAAGTGAGTTCGGGTTTTTACCGTCCGCTGCAGATCCTCAGCTACGCCTTCGATTTCCGCCTCTGGAACCTAGGCTACACGGGATACCACATCACGAACCTCGCGCTTCACATACTTACGGCGCTTAGCGCCTATTGGTTCATAAGGCTAATATCGAAAAAAGACCTTCTCTCATTCCTGGCCGCCGCGCTCTTCGCGGTCCATCCGGTGAATACGGAAGCGGTATCCTATATATCCGGCCGGGCCGATCCCCTATGCGCGCTGTTCGTCTTCCTGTGCCTCATCTGCTACATAAAATACCTCGATACCTCCGATATGAAGTATTACCTGGCCTTCCCGCTATGCTATTTGTGCGCCCTGCTGTCGCGCGAGGGCGGGATGATACTCCTGGCCTTCATACCGCTTTACCATTTTTCGTTCAGGCGCAAACTTAGGCTCGCGGATATCGCACCGTTCTTGATAGTTACGGCGGTATATATATTGATGAGGTCGTTCGCCCTGAAGTCTATGCTGCCGCACTACCATAGCCCCGCTTCCGCGCTGCAGCGCGTCGCCGGGTCATTCGCGGCGTTCTCCGATTATATAAGGATGCTGTTCCTGCCGTACGGCCTGCATATGGAATACGGCAGGAAGGTGTTCAATTTCAATGACCCGCAGGTGGTCGCGGGCCTGCTCATGTTCGCCCTCTGCGCTTATTTCATATTCAGCAGGAGGAACTCGAGGGGCCTTATGTTCTTTTCCGCCGCATGGTTCATCGCGGGGCTCGCGCCCGTATCGGGCATAGTCCCCATGGGCGCATATATGGCGGAGCACTGGCTGTACCTGCCGTCCGTCGGTTTCTTCGTCCTGCTGTCATCAGCCGTCATATACCTTTACCGGATGGAACGGACAAGGACCGCCGCGGTCGCGCTTATCGCGGTCATGCTGCTTGCATACACGGCCTCGACCGCAAAACATAACCGTTACTGGAGCGATCCTGAAGCGTTCTACAAGAGGACGCTGGAATATTCCCCCGACAGCGCGCGCATGCATACTTATCTTGACCTGTACTACCGGATGCGGCCCGATTCCCGTTGACGCGGGCACCGGCATTTAGGTATCATAAACAAGGGTACCGGAGGCCTGAAGGCCGATGAAGATACGGACTAAATTAATTCTACTTTTCCTCGCGATAATCCTGGTTGTCGCCGCCGCTATAGCGCTGGAGCGCGACTTCGAGGTCAAGAGGCTTGCTGGGATCTTCGCCCTGAGCCGCGCGCGCGAGGAGATCGCGTTCGATAAGATCGTCGCCCTCAGGAACAACCGCCTCGAGGCCCTCGTCAGCGACTACACGTTCTGGGACGAGATGGTGGAATTTACGAAGACCGGCGACAAGGAGTGGGCGGCGGAGAATATCGACGCTTCGCTGTCCGTCTTCAATGTCAACGCGATGTGGGTCTTCCGCAAGGACTATACGGGCTTATACTCCTTCTGGAGTTTGGACGAGGATGTCGAAGACCTCCCGCTTTCCAAAGGGGCCATATCCCACCTCTTCAGGAATTCAAGGTTCTGCCATTTCTTTATACGCGTGGGAAAGAATATAATGGAGGTCCGCGGCGCGACGATACACCCGACCGCGGACATCCTGAGGAAGACCGAGCCGCAGGGATACCTGTTCGCCGGTATTCTCTGGGACGAAAAGTCCCTCCGCGAACTGGCATCCCTGACCGGGACGAGCGTCAGGTTCGCGTCCCCGAACGAGAGGCCGGTCCCGGATACCCGCGCAAACATAATGTCGGGCGAGTCGGGATTCCTTAGGCAGTTCACCGGTTGGGACGGCAAGCCCCTGGCAAAGATCGCCGTTTCTTTCAGGTCGGAGAGCATAAAGCATTATAACCTGACGGGCCAGACCGTCTTCTTCGTTTTCGGGCTGCTTGCCGCCGTTTCGCTGCTTGTGTTTTTCATATCGGTCGTCCACCTCGTGTCGTACCCGCTGAGACTCGTATCCGAATCGCTTAAGAATAAGGACCCGGCCCCGCTCGCGCCCCTCGCTAAGAATAATGACGAGTTCGGCGAGATAACCAAGGCAATATGCGAAGCATTCGAGCAGGAAGCCGCGCTGGAGGCGGCGAATATCAGGAACCGCGAGGCCGAGATACAGGAGAAAGCGATCCTCGAGAATATTTCAGACCTCGCGTGGCTCAAGGACCTGGAGAACAGGTATATAGTGGTGAACGGGCCTTTCGCGAAGGCATGCGGCAGGGCGCCGGCGGAGCTCATAGGAAAGACGGATTCCGATATCTGGCCTAGGGAGGCCGCCGAAAGATATGTCGCGGATGACAAAGAGGTAATTTTCTCGGGAAAACAGAAGGTAATATGCGAGCCCCTCTTTTCGGCGGACGGGGATATGTCGTGGATGGAGACCGTAAAGACGCCCATGTTCAACGACAAGGGCGAGGTTATAGGCATTGCGGGCATATCGCGCGACATAACGGAGCGGAAGAAATCCGAGGAGGAGCTGAAGAAGGCCTACATAGACCTGAAGGAGACGCAGCACCGGCTCATACAGGCGGAAAAATTCTCGGCCCTGGGAAAGTTCTCCACATCGTTCGCGCACGAGATAAAGAACCCCCTCGGTATAATCCTGAACGGGATAGAATACCTGGAGATGAAGCTTGGAGCGAGCGATAACGACCTAAAGGGGGACCTCGACATCATAAAGAGGTCCACGCTCAGGGCGGACGACATCATAAAAAAGCTGCTGAAGTTCGCGCGCCCTTCGGAGATCAAGCTCGAGAGGATAAAACCGCAGGAGCTCGTTAACGATACGCTGCCGTTCTTCAAATATTCATCTCCGACCGGGGAGATAAAGATCAGTACGGAACTTTCCGTGGAGCCGATGGAGTTCATGGCCGACAAGAACCAGATGCAGCAGGCGATCATAAACATGGTAATGAACGCCGCGGAGTCCATGGCCAATACCGGGGGCCAGATAACGATAAAGGCTTACAGGGAAGGGCGCTCGGAATTTTATTTCGCGAAACCCGTATGCGTGATCGAGATATCCGACAACGGCCCGGGCATCTCCGAGGCGAACATGTCGAAGCTTTTCGAGCCGTTCTTCACGACCAAGTCCGAGAAAGGGACCGGCCTCGGGCTCTTCATAACGAAGTTGATTATTGACAATAATAAGGGTAATATAGCTGTAGACAGCAAGCTCGGACGCGGAACGACCGTAAGGATGATATTCCCGCTTGCCTAAATGGAGGATGCCCGATGAAGAAGAAGATACTTGTCGTCGATGACGAAAAAGATTTCTGCCATTTCGTAAAGAAGGCCCTCGAGGCCACCGAAGAGTTCAAGGTCACGGTTAGCAATGAAGGCGCGGAGGGAGTAAAGAAGGCAAAGGAGCTTTTGCCGGACCTGGTCATCCTCGACGTCATGATGCCTAAGATGGGCGGGTATGAGGTGGCGGCGGCGCTCCAGAAGGAAGAGGATACGAGGAATATCCCGGTCATTTTCCTTACCGCGGTCGTGACCGAACGGGAAGTCAAGGATGACGGATACCTGCTCGAGGGCAAGCGCTTCATCGCGAAACCGGTAAAGATACACGACCTCATTAACAGCATAAAGGCCGCATTAACGGGAGACTGATACCGCAGCCTGCGACCTCCGGCAGCCGTTATTTTTAATGACAACAGTGCCAACTTAGTGATATAATCTGATTGTTTGTGAAAATCGGAACAATGTCCAAAACCAAGAGAAATATCCCCCAGGATACGGCAAGCCGGTTAAGCCTCTACCTTAGAAGCTTAAGGATGCTTGGAAAGAAGAGAGTGGACGTCGCCTCGTCCGAGGAGATCACGCGGTTCCTCAACGTCACGCCGGTCCAGTTCCGGAAGGACCTTTCTTACTTCGGGGGTTTCGGCAAGCGCGGCGTCGGTTACGATGTCGCGAGGCTCACGAGGGAGATAGAGAGGATCCTCGGGACCGACGCGGCGTGGAAGATAGCGATAGTCGGCGCGGGAAAACTCGGCTCGGCCCTGCTCGGATATTCGGGTTTCCACGAATTGAACCTGCAGATAGTGGCGGCATTCGACAGCAGCCCCGAAAGGATAGGCAAGGTGCGCCAGGGCGTGAGGATCGAAAGCACCTCGCGCATGAAGGATATCTTAAGGAAGAAGGGAATACGGATCGCGGTCCTTGCGGTCCCGGCGGATTTCGCCCAGAAGGTCGGCGAGGAGCTTGTGCGCTGCGGAGTGAAGGCGGTCCTGAATTTCGCGCCTGTCAACCTGGTCCTGCCGGAGGGCGTATCGGTATCTAACGTCGATATGGCTTCGGAACTCGAGAGCCTTATATACAAACTAAAAGGAGAACGCGCATGAAAGCGGTTTCGGAGAGGGAGGTCGACGCTGCGGCAGTCGACAGGATAATAGACAAGCACAGGGATTCCCCGGGCAACCTGCTCGGCATCATGGAAGAGGTGCAGGAGCTGAACAGGCATAATTTCCTTCCGCGCCGGACGCTTGAATATATCGCGGAGAGCCTTGGGCTTCCGTTCTCGAAAGTATACAGCGTCGCCACATTTTACGCGTTCTTCAACCTGAAACCGCAGGGGGAGCACTCGATAATCGTCTGCAGGGGCACCGCGTGCCACACGAAGGGTTCGAAGGCGCTGCTCGAGCACCTCGAAGGGTCCCTTGGGATAAAGGGCGCGTTCGACGAAGGCGAATCGTATTTCACGACGCCGGACAACAAGTTCACCGTCAGGACGGTCGCGTGTTTCGGCCAGTGCGCGCTGGCGCCCGTAGTCGTCGTGGACGACAAGATCCATGTGCATATGAACGAGAGCAAACTCGCAAGGATAGTGAAGGAACTCAGCCGCGGAGGAAAGAAGAAATGAGGATATCCGACATAAAACACCTGGACATCTTGAAGGAGAAGCGCTTCAAGGAGATATTCTCGGCCCGCCCGCGCATTTCCGTCGGCATGGGCACGTGCGGCATGGGAAACGGCGCCGAAGAAGTATACAAGGCGCTCGAGAAGGAAATACGCAGGAAGAAGTCCGACATACTTCTCGGGAAGGTGGGCTGCTTCGGGTTCTGCGCGAACGAGCCGCTCGTGAATATCTACCTGCCGCGCCAGCCGCTTATCATACTGCAGAAAGTCACGCCTAAAGACGCCGCGAAGATAGTGGAGAAGACGCTGAAAGGCGAAATATACAGGGAAAAGGTCCTCTGCAAGATCGAGGAATGGGACCATATAACGAGCAGGGCGACCTACGGCCGCGGTTTTCCCGGCATACCGAGGTGGGACGAGGTGCCGTTCTTCAAAGGGCAGAAAAAGATCGTGTTGAGGGATTTCGGCCTGATCGACCCCGAGAACATCGAAGATTACATCGCGATAGGCGGGTACCACGCGCTTTATAAGGCGGTCACCGAGATGAGCCCCGAAAAGGTCATCGAGGAGCTGAAGGTATCGAAATTGCGCGGCCGCGGCGGCGCGGGTTTCCCGACCTGGAGAAAATGGGATATCATGCGCAACATCAAGGCCGACAGGAAATACGTCGTCTGCAATGCCGACGAGGGCGACCCGGGCGCGTACATGAACCGCAATGAGATAGAGAGCGACCCGCATATGCTTATCGAAGGCATGGCGATCGCCGCGTACACGATGGGCACGGACACGGGCATCGTCTATATACGCGCGGAATACCCTCTCGCGGTCGAGAGGCTGAAGAAAGCCATCAAGGACGCCGAGGAATACGGCCTGCTCGGCAAGAATATACTGAACACGGGCTATGACTTCGACATAAAGATAGTCGAGGGCGCCGGCGCGTTCGTTTGCGGAGAGGAGACGGCGCTCATATTCTCGCTCGAAGGCAAACCGGGCCGTCCGAGGCCCAGGCCGCCGTTCCCGGCGGAGAGGGGCCTGTGGGACAAGCCTACAAACATCAATAACGTCGAGACGCTCAGCAACGTCCCCGCGATCATATCGCGCGGCGGCGCGTGGTTCGCGCAGACCGGCACTTCGGCCAGCGCGGGCACGAAGGTCTTCTCGCTCGTAGGAAAGGTCAAGAACACCGGCCTCGTCGAACTTCCGTTCGGCTCGCCCCTTCTGTCGCTTATCTACCAGATGGGAGAGGGCAGCGGCAAGAACAAGGTCATAAAGGCCGTCCAGAGCGGCGGCCCGTCCGGCGGGTGCATATCGTCGAAACTCTTCGGCTCGAAGGTGGATTACGAGACGCTCGCCGAGCTCGGCGCGATCCTCGGCTCAGGCGGCATGGTCGTCATGGACCAGGACAACTGCATGGTAGACGTTGCCCGCTACTTCATCGAATTCACGACGTCGGAATCATGCGGAAAATGCACGCCGTGCCGCGAAGGGCTGCAGCAGGCGCTTAAGATCCTGAAGGACATAACGGAGGGCAGGGGAAAGGTCGAGGACATGAAGACCCTTGAGGACCTCGGCAGGACCATAAAGGATACCGCGATATGCGGCCTCGGGCAGACGGCGCCGAACCCTGTGCTCACGACGCTGAAATATTTCAGGGACGAATACGAGGACCATATAAAGAACAAGAGATGCGACGCGGGCATATGCCAGGCGCTCTTCCTCTCGCCGTGCGAGAACAGCTGCCCGCTGCATATGAACATACCGGGCTTCCTCGAGCTTGTGAACGAGAAGAAGATGGAAGACGCGTACGACATGATACTCCGCGATAACCCGTTCCCGGCGAGCTCCGGGAGGATATGCCATTTCCACTGCAAGCTGCGCTGCCGCAGGGAGGACATCGACGACCCGGTATCGCAGGGAGAGATACACCGTTTCGTCGCCGATAACCTGCACAAGTACGGCAAGGATAAGGCTATAATGAGGTCGATATTGAAGGAACGCGCGCCGTCGACCAACAAGAAAGTCGCGATAGTCGGCGCGGGCCCCGCGGGCCTTACGGCGGCGTATTACCTCGCGCGCCTTGGGCACGCG
>JAQUSA010000152.1 GCA_028715315.1 Candidatus Omnitrophota bacterium
AGGTTTGAGCAGACCTGGTCGCAGGTATCCCATGAATCGAAACCCCCGGCCCAGAGGTCCATCTGTTTGGTAGTGACAACGGAGGGGTCATCGACCATGCCCGCGAGGATACGGGCCTCATGAATGCCCGAGGACCAGAGGATCTGCGCTACGGCATGGTCCTTCCCCGTCTCTTTAGCTATCTTCCTTAATACGGGTATGGGAACGCCCAAAGCATTGCGGGGGTTTATGCCGAACCGCGCCATGCCTTTGACATTCCCGGGGTTAGAGAGCGACTTGAGCTTTTCGAGTATATCCCCGGCGCGGCAGCGCGGCATATGCTTATTTCTTCAGGGATATATCGACGAGTTTCGCCGAGACTCCCGGTATCGCGTTGAGCTTCCTTGCGAGGCCGGCCGTCTCTTTCTTTTCGCCGATGAGTTCGAGTATTATCAGGCCGGTATCGGAACAGTTGCCGGCGACGCCGTCATGTATGCCGAGGCGCGTCTTTACCACGCAGCCGTATTTCGTGAGGACCTTCTGGAATTCGACCGCCGATCTGCTCCTCGTGCGCAAAAGCGCTATCAGGATGGACTTTTTCATCGCGCCTCCTTAAAACCCGGAAGGGTTCTGCTTGTTCCTCTCTTCGGACTGTATCTTATAGAGGTAGGCGTCGGCCTCCTCGATGCTCTCGAATACCTTCATGCTCGGCAGCGCCTTGACTATCTCAAAGACCTTCTTGACCTGCGGCTGGATATTCGTCATCATAAAAGTCCCCGAGACCTTGTCGAGCGTGCGCTGGACCTTGAATACCGTGTTCAGGCCCATGCTGCTGACATACTCGACGCCGTCCATGTCGAATATCACGACCTTGGCGCCGGCGTTAAGCAGCGGCGATACCCTGTCATCGAGTTCCTTATATGTATCGGAATCTATGGAGCCCTTCATCGTGAACACGAATACGTCTCCGGATTTCTTCTCGATACTTATATTTAACGACATCCCTTCCTCCTCTGTTTTTCAGTCGCCGAAACAGGTGCCCAGCGATCGGGCGGCCTGTACCAGGTAATTATCATGCGGCACGAGGCGTTTTCCGTTCGCTACATCGCGCAGCGATACTCTCGTGAAATCGTTCTGTTTTATGCCGACCATGTATCCGAACGCGCCTTCGTCTATGAAATCCATCGCTTTCGACCCGAGCTGCGTCGCGAGGACCCGGTCGAACGGCGTCGGGGAACCTCCCCTCTGCAGGTGGCCCAGGACTACCGCGCGGGTCTCGATGCAGGTGAGCTTCTCTATCTGGTCGCCGAGCACGAACCCTATGCCTCCGAGCCGGACGGCCTCGGTGCTCGCCTTCACGATCCTCTGGACGACGACATCGCCGCCTTCCGGCCTCGCCCCTTCGGCGACTACAACGATGCTGAACTTCTTGCCCTTGCTATGCCTTTCCTTTATCTTCTTTACCACTATATTTATATCGTACGGGATCTCGGGTATGAGGATTATATCGCCGCCGCCCGCGACACCCGAATGCAGCGCTATCCACCCGGCGGTGCGGCCCATGACCTCGACTATCATCACGCGGTGGTGCGACTGCGCCGTCGTATGGACGCGGTCGATACCTTCCGTCGCGATCGAAACTGCCGTGTCGAAACCGAACGTTATGTCGGTACCCACTATATCGTTATCTATGGTCTTCGGTACGCCTACGATCGGGATGCCGTCCTCAAAAAGCCTGTACGCCATCGAAAGCGTCCCGTCGCCGCCTATAGCGACGAGCGCGTCGGCCTTCATTTTTTTGAAATTATTGATCGCCTTCTTATGGTAATCCCTGAATGTCAGCTTGCAGCCCTTCCCCTCGATCGCATAATGGTACGGGTTGGCTATATTGGACGTGCCGAGTATCGTACCGCCCATGGTGAGGATGCCTGATACGTCGGAGTTCTGGAGCTTCTTTACCCTGTTCTTTACGAGGCCCTCGAAACCGTCCTCGATGCCGATGACCTCCCCGCCCTCGCCCATCGCCTTCTTCGCGACGGCGCGTATGACGGCATTAAGCCCGGGGCAGTCCCCGCCGCCGGTGAGTATCGCTATCCTTCTCTTCTTCATATCATCTCCGGGGTT
This sequence comes from Candidatus Omnitrophota bacterium, assembly GCA_028715315.1. Taxonomy (GTDB): domain Bacteria; phylum Omnitrophota; class Gorgyraeia; order Pluralincolimonadales; family Pluralincolimonadaceae; genus UBA6215. Next base: position 2,104 of record JAQUSA010000152.1, read on the forward strand.
TTCAAAAACAGTCTATAAGCAAACTGTAAGTTAGTCAATCTCTTTTATCACGGCCAGCATCTCTTTTTTCGTGGCGGCGAAGCAGGCCTTCACGCGCAGCTGGCGCACGTTGTCGAGCCCCTTCGTATACCAGCTGAAGAATTTACGGAACGCGGGCACGGCCCTCTTCGTCCCGAAACACGCTATCGATGAGTTTAGGTGCCTTGTCATCGTCTTTATTACAACGGCCTTCGGAGGCCTATCCACGACGGTGCCGTCCTTGAGGTATGCCTCTATCTCCCTGAATATCCACGGGTTTCCGAGCCCTCCGCGGGCTATCAGGATGCCGTCGCATCCGGTCTCGTCGAACATCTTCTTCGCCTGCGGGCCGGACAGGACATCGCCGCTGCCTATCACGGGCACATCTACGGCGTCCTTCACTTCTTTAATTATTTTGTAATCAACGGTCCCGCTGTAGAGCTGGTTGCGCGTCCTGCCGTGAATAAAAATTGCGGATACCCCGGCGTCCTCGGCATAAAGCGCCGCTTCCCTCGCGTTTACCGTGTCCTTATCCCATCCCGCGCGTATCTTCACCGTGACGGGCCACCTCGATTCCCTGACGATTATCTTCAGGATGCGCTTTAATTTTTTCAGGTCCTTGAGCAGGGCGGCTCCCTCGCCTTTCGCGACGACCTTGCGCTCCGGGCAGGCCGCGTTAAAATCCAGGACATCGAATTTGCGCTTATGGAGTTTTTCTATCGCGCGGTTGATGTACTCGGGCTCGTCGCCGACGAGCTGGACGCCGAGAGGCCTGTCGGCCTTCACGGAGCCGAGAAGTTCCAGCGCCTTCACGTTGTTATAGCTTAACGAACGGGCGTTGACCATCTCGGTGAACGCGAGTTCCGCGCCGAACTTGCGGTTGAGCATCCTGTACGGCAGGTCGCTTATTCCCGCCATCGGGGCGAGGATAAG
>JAQUSA010000020.1 GCA_028715315.1 Candidatus Omnitrophota bacterium
CATAACGTCGCAGCCGGCGTCTTCGATACAGTACAGGGCGGATTTCGTCTCTAATGACAATTCATTGCCGGCGACGAAACCATGGTATAGCGAGACGGCGGTCCTCGAGGACGTGACCGTCTCGTTCATGCCAAGGACGCAGATAGTCTACTGGCAATAGGGGGTATCGGATGAAGAACCTCGTATTAGCATTGACGGTAATGTTAAGCTTCGGAGCCTGTGCGGCCGATGACGGCATATCCATACCGAACTGCGATTCTGACGTGAAGATCGTGGTCGATAGGATAAACCGCATTGAAGACAGGCAGGAGCGCGAGTCAAACTGCCGGATATACCTGGATCTCGCGGAGAAACTCGTGAAACGCGCAAAAGAACATGATATACCGCTCAAGAGAAGCAAGTACTTTGTCCTCGCTAGGGGATGTTTCGAGGTCGTAAAGAGGTGCGATTACGACGGCATGGCCGCTGCGGCGCCCAAGGCCGGGATGGAAGCTGAGGGCTACCGGTCCCCGGAGGATATTAAGGCGATCGCCGAAAATGGCATAGACTCCTGCAATGCCGGCCTGTCGGGACAATTGAGGCTGCCCGGGATCGAGCCGGCCGAAAGCGCCGAGAGGATAGCCGCCGAACTCCGCGAGAGGCCCGATAATGCGAGGAGGGAGGCGTCAGGAAGATACCTTGAGGCGGCAAGATATTACGAGAAGCTTTCAAGGGACAGCGCAGGACCCGATTGCGCGGAATACGGCGCGGCGGCGATGTCATGTTATCTTATCGTATCGGAGATAGCTCCGGACGCGAGAGTAAGCAACGAAGCCTGGGCAGGATATAAGAGATGCGGTGCGTATACCGCCTCATATTGCCCCGGCAGGGCCATGTAATAAATTTGCATTTTAATAATGTTGTGGTATACTACCTGTATAGAAAGGGCGCCAGATGAAGTTGATACCGGTTCTAATCCCGCTTTTCATAATTACCCTGTTTTCCGCCTTCTCCTGCAAGGCGGCCGAGCCCGACAAACAGGACGGCCCCGAGGGCTGCCTGTGGGGCATATTCATGGAAAACACGCCCATCCGCATGGAACCCATCAACAGGTTCGATATCGCCTCCAATAAGAAGTCCGGCTCCGTGATGTTCTATATCGACTGGGAAAAGATCTTCCCGCTGGAGGACTGCCGGGCGATCGTGAACTACGGCGCTATCCCGCATGTCACGTGGGAACCCTGGATAAAGAAGGACGGCAAGGACATAATTTACCTCGACAATATAATCAAGGGCCAATATGACGATTATATCAGGACGTTCGCTAAGCGCGGCAAGAGGCTTGGCACTTCATATTTCCTGCGCATGGGCCACGAGATGGACGGCAACTGGTACCCGTGGTCCGGCGCGCAGAATGACAAGGACCCGAAAAAGTACATAAAGGCATGGCGCCATGTATACGACATTTTTAAGGAAGCCGGGGCCGACAATGCCATATGGGTCTGGTGCGTCATGGACACCGAGGTACCGTGGACCCAATGGAACACCTACAGCAATTACTATCCCGGCAGCAACTACGTCGACTGGGTCTCGATAGACGGGTATAACTGGGGCACGGCCGAAAAATGGAGCCGCTGGAACTCGTTCGAGAAGATATACGCGAAGAGGTATAAACAGCTGACGGAAAAATATCCGGACAAGCCGATAATGATAGGCGAGTTCGCTTCGGGAGATGCCGGCGGCGATAAGGCGCAATGGATAAAGGACGCGTTCGTCTCGCTCAGGCAAAAGTTTCCGCGCATAAAGGCCGTGGTATGGTTCAATATAAAGAAGGAATGCGACTGGCGCATTCACGGCAAGAATGATATACTCAAGGCGTTTTCCGAAGCCGTCTCCGACCCGTATTTCAAGAGCGACCCGACGCAGTTCGCCAAACTGCTGAAGGGCTTTAAACTTCCGGAATGCGCCTCGACGGAGCTCAAGGCTATGCCGCAGGTCGCGTATTCGAGGCCGGTCATAGAAGTCCTGAAAGCGCCGGCGCCTATTACCCCGGACGGGAACCTTACCGAGTGGCCGGGCGTGACGCCGGTCTTGATAAACGAAAGGAAGAATGTCATAATGGGCCAGGACCTCTGGAAAGGGCCTGACGATGCCAGCGCGGAGGTATACCTGATGTGGGACGAGGCCAACCTGTACGTCGCCGCTAAGGTCAAGGACGATAAGCCTTTCATAAACGATAAGCGCGGCGATGCCATATGGAACGGCGACAGTTTTGAGATAGCTTTCAGCCTGAACCCGCAGGCAGAACCTAACAGGATGGCTTTTGATGAAGCGGATTTCCAGATCGGCTTCAGCACCGGCAACAGGAAGGAAGTCATCCCGCAGAGATGGTCATGGCAGCTTAAGAACAAGGTCGAAGGCGTGCAGTCGGCGGTCTATAGGCCGGAGGATTTCAGCGGGTATGTGGTCGAAGCCGTCGTACCCTGGAAGTCGTTCTCCCGGGATTTTGTCCCGTCGGCCGGCATGAAGGTAAGCTTTAATGCCGCGCTGAACGATTCGGACACGAAGGACAGGCACACTCAGATGGTCCTCTCGGGGGACGAGAGATTTTACGAGGAGCCGAACCAGTGGGGCTATATCGTTTTTAAAGAAAGGGGGCAGTAAAGATGGGAAAGAGGGTGTTTGCGGTAATGTTCTTGTGCGGTTTGGCGCTGATCGGCGCAGCGAAGCTGGCCAATGCCGAAGTGGTGGAGTATTTCTCAGACGTGATCGATGAGGGGAACGGCCAGTACAAGTACGTATATGGCGGAATCACGTCCTTCGAGATCGAGAAGTCCGGTGCGAAGACCGGAGAAGCGTGCCTTAAGGCCGAGATGGACTGCACGCAGTGGTCCGGAGCGGCGATAGGCCATTACCCTCTTATCGACCTTACGAAGTACAAGAAGCCGGGCATAGAGTTGTGGGTGAAGGGCGCCGAGGGCGGCGAGAACTTTGAGGTCATACTCATAGATGCCGACGACTCGGACGGGAACAAGACGGAGATCGGCGTCATGGCCGCTCCGAATTTCGTAAAGACATCCAAGGAATGGCAGAAGGTAGTGATACCGTTCACGGCCTACCCGAAGAAGGGGCAGTACTGGGACGGGAACAACAACAAGATGGTCACCGGAGTCGAGTTCAACGCCTCGGAACTTAAAGAAATAAAACTGGCTGTCGGCCCCGCTTATAACAAGGGCAAGAAGTCCGTGACCATATTCGTCGACGACGTCAAGATCGTCGAGATGCCTTAAGAGAGAAGATAACATGAGCCCGAAGGTTGATAAATCCAGCGGCAAGTTCTTTTACCAGCAGTTTGCCGATATACTGCGCAAGCAGGTCCAGGGCGGCCAGTATAAGCCGGGGGAACCTATACCTTCGGAGCGCATACTTAGCAAGGAACACGGGATCAACCGCATAACATTAAGGCGCGGTATCGCCCAGTTGATAAGGGAGGGCTTTCTGTATTCCGTACCCGGCACCGGGACGTTCGTCTCGGACGAGGAAGGACTGCAGAAAGCCCATACCCTCTCTTCGGGCAAGCGGCTGTCGAGGCGCAAGAACATCGCCTGCATATTGAGGCGCCTGAATCCGACATCCCAGTCACCTATATTGAGCCCGTACTACGTCGGCATATTCTCCACGATGCAGAAAGAAGCCCTTAAAATGGGCTGCGTGCTGTCCTTTAATTTCGTGACGTCCATAAAGGACGAGCGCGATATAGCGAGATGGGCGATGGAGAATAACGTGGACGGGATCATCGTTATAGGGGGCCTGGACAAGACCACGGTCATGAGCCTGTACGACAAGAAGTTCCCTCTGGTCCTCGTTGATAACGAGATGTCCAAGCCCGCGATAGATTCCGTAATACCCGATAACAGGCTCGGCGGGTACCTGGCCGTGAAGCACCTGACGGACCTCGGCCATAAACGCATAGCTATGATACGCGCGCCCCTGCAGGAGCAGCCGGCCTCGATAGGCAGGCTTGAAGGCTATAAGGAAGCCCTCCAGGAGGCGGGGATCAAATACGACGACAGCCTGGTCATAGAGGGCTATTACCAGGTCGAAGAGGGTTATAAGGCCATGGAGAAGATCCTGAAGAAGAGCCCCCTGCCGACCGCCGTATTCGCGATCAATGACGAGGCCGCGATGGGCGCGATGAAGGCCGTAAGGGAGAAGGCCTCCCTCGTAATCCCAAAAGATATCTCTATAGTCGGATTCGATAATATAGAATGGGCGGCGCTCTCAACGCCGCCGCTGACCACCGTTAACGTGCCCAAGGAAGAGATGGGTTCTATAGCGCTCAAGAAGCTCGTAGACAGGATAGAAGGCCGTATAGGCATAGCCACGAAAGAGGTCGTGCCTGTAGATCTTATAGTCAGGCAGTCCACCGCCAGGCCGAAGTAATATTTATTTTTTTGGATGCATATGGTATACAACCAGTATATATGAAAGGCACGGATATGGACTACGGCGGGTTTTCAAAGGATGGGAAGGAATTTATAATAAACAGGTTCGATACCCCGACGCCGTGGATAAACTACCTCTGCAACGGCAAATACGCGGCGCTGATTTCCCATACGGGCGGCGGGTACAGCTTCTTCGAGGACCCTAAGTACCAGCGCATAACGAGGTACAGGTACAATAACGTGCCGTTGGACAGGCCGGGAAGGTATATTTACATCAGGGATGATGGGAACGGGGAGTACTGGTCGGCCGGATGGCAGCCCGTATGCAGGGCGCCTGACGCGTGGGAATGCAGGCACGGGCTCGGATATACGAAGATATCCTCGGAGAACTGCGGCATCCGCAGCGAGGTCACGTATTTTGTGCCGTTGGACGACAACCTTGAGGTATGGTCCGTTTGCGTGACGAATACAGGGAAGCGGAAGCGCGCGATAACGATGACGCCTTACGTGGAATTCGCGCTTTTCGACGCGTCCGAAGAGTTCATGTTCCACCCGAACCTGCATTATTTCTCGACCGCGGAATACGACAGCCGCGACAAGGCGATATATTATTCTTTTTATAACAGGAAAAAGGGTTATTTCAAGCGCAACTTTTCTAAAGTGTACTTTGCGGTGACAAACCGTGAGGTACAGGGCTACGATTGCGAGAGGGAGGCGTTCATCGGCAAATACCGCAGCGAGACGGATCCGGAAGTCATGAAGACCGGCAGGCACAGGAATTCCAAGGTCATCGGCGGCAATGCCATAGGGTGCCTCTCCGTGCGTTTCGAACTGGAACCAGGGGAAGAGCAGAGGGCCATAGTCGTCATGGGGGTGGACGCTTACGATAACAGGCTTACTCCCGACAGGATATTGCGGAAATACTCGGACGAAAACCATGTTGCGCGTGAGCTGGAACGCGTAGGGGGATATTGGGAAGGATACACGTCGAAACTGAGCGTCGAGACCCCCGATCCCGTCATCAACGCGAACATCAATATATGGAACCAGTACCAGTCGAGGACGACGTTCGACTGGTCGCGTTATGCATCGCTTATGTATAACACCGGCACCGGCCGAGGCGTCGGGTTCAGGGACACGAGCCAGGACACGATGGGAGTGGTCCATGCGATCGCGCCCCAGGTAAAGGATAAGATAAAACTGCTTGCCAGGAACATGTACGAGGACGGCCACGCGTACCACCTATTCTACCCGACGGTCGGCACGGGCGAGCCGAAGAAATATTCCGACGACCACCTCTGGATGATACCCGCGGTTTATTCATACATCTGCGAGACGGGCGATCACCGGATACTCGACGAGAAGGCCCCGTATATTGAGGGATCGAGCGGCACGATATATGAGCATATGGCCCGCGCGCTGGAATATACCCTCTCGAATTGCGGGCCGCATGGGTTCCCGAGGATGTTCTATGCGGACTGGAACGATTGCCTGAATGACATAGACAGGAAGGGTAAGGGGGAATCGGTATGGGTCGCGATGTTCCTTTGCTATGCGGCGAAGCAGATGGCGGAACTCGCGGAAGAGACGGGGAAGGCAAAAGACGCCGGGAATTTCATGAAGGTATATAACGGGATGAAGGATAAGATAAACGATATCGCGTGGGACGGGGAATGGTATATACGCGCGTTTACCGATGAGGGCAGGCCGGTCGGCTCGAAGGCCTGCGAGGAAGGAAAGATCCACATCAATACGCAGAGCTGGGCCGTCCTAAGCGGCGTGGCGGACCGGGAGCGGGGGCTCAAGTGCATGGATGCCGTTAAGAAGCACCTCGATACGGATATAGGCATCAGGATATGCCGGCCGTCCTATACGAGCGGCCCGGACGATATCGGCTCGCTGATAAATTATCCGGCGGGCATCAAGGAGAACGGCGCGATATTCTGCCATGCCAATACCTGGGCCGTTATAGCGGAGGCGATGCTTGGCCGGCCCGACAGGGCCTTCGAATATTATCACAAACTGCTCCCGGCTGTCGCCGCGAAAAAAATAGGAGCGGAAACCTACAGGGTCGAGCCGTATGTATACTGCCAGTTCCTGTTCGGGCCCGACCATCCGCAGTTCGGGCGCGGCAGCCATTCCTGGCTTACCGGGACATCGGCCTGGATGTTCCGCGCGTTCACCGACTGGATACTCGGCGTAAGGGCTACGCTCGACGGCCTTACCATCGACCCGCGCCTTCCTTCTTCGTGGGACGGTTTCACGATGAAGCGGCTTTTCCGCGGAAAAGAGTATGAGATAAAGGCCTCGGCAGGGAAAGTCACCGTCAACGGAAAGCCCATAAGGGACGGTTCTTTAGCCCATCGGAGAAGTGTCCCCATTTGATTACTGCCGGGATTTCTGGTAGAATATAGCAAATCCCGGGAGGTCCAAATGAAGAGAACGTTTCGTCTCGCGGTAATAGCCATTTCCCTTATTTTCCTTTCCCCGCTGCAATCCCGGGCAGAAGATAAGCCCGTCCCGAAGCCCGAAACGCGCATCCATAAGGCCGGAAAACCGGTCAAGGTCGATTGCGACCTGAGCAAATACCCCGGATACGCCATAAGGATGGACAAGAAGTCTTACGAGATATTGATGTACAACACATGGTCGGGCAAGGAAGACCTCAGCGCGGATATCTACCTCCTCTGGGATGATGATGCCATGTATGTCGCGGCGAAAGTGACCGACGACGTACCTTTTGACAACAGCAAGGAAGGCCCCGACATCTGGGACGGCGACGCGGTAGAGATAATGCTCGGCCTTGACGAGGCGGCCGATCCCGGGAGGATGTTCTTCGGGAAGCGGGATTACCAGATCGGCATCACTCCCGGCAATGGCAAGGATATCAAGGCGGGTGAATGGGTATGGAGGCGCGACGATTACGAGGGCGGGATAGAGGTCGCCTCCGTGAAGTGGGATAAGGGATATATTATCGAGTCGAGGATACCCTTCAAGGTCCTGGGCGGGTTCAAGCCCGAAATAGGCAGGAAGATAGATTTTGATGTCTCCGTCGACGACGGCGATACGCATAAGAGGGAACTGCAGTTCACGTGGCACGGGACAAAGAATGTCTTTTCGGACCCGAGCGAGTGGGGCATAGCCGTTTTTGCCGCGCCGCGCTCAGCGATAGCGTTATCATATTCAACGATGATGGCCGTCATCGCGGGGATAATCCTTGTCGTGACGTTCATGGCTTTTGCCGCGCGCCGGCCCAACAAATAATGGAGGAAGATATATGAAATGTGACACTTGCGGACGCGACGTCCCTGAAGTGAAGAGGGTCGTCGTGGCGCCCGGCTATGACAGGACGCTTGCGAAGCCTATGTATAACTGCCCGGAATGCTACGAAAAGAAAGAGAAAGCCAAGAAAGATGCATCAGATAAAAGTACTGGATAACGGTTATGTCGCGCTCGTCGATTCGATGGGCGGCGACAGGGCTGTCATAGAGGGCGCCCGCCGCTGCTACATGAGCGAGCCGCAGGGTGAGTCTGCGGACTCTAAACTGATCCGCCATCTTATAATAAAGGACCACGGCACGCCTTTCGAGCACGCCTATTTCCGTTTCGACGTCAAATGCCCGATATTCGTAGCGCGCCAGTGGATCCGCCACCGCATCGGCACGTACAATGAGATGTCGCTGCGCTATTGCCTCGCAAAAAGGGATTTTTACACGCCGGAGGGCCTGTCGGGCGAGGCGCTCCTTAGATACAAGAAGTCGATCAACGATGCCTTCGACGCTTATGAATCGATGGTATCGTCCGGGATAAAACGGGAACAAGCCCGCGGCGTCCTGCCGCTTTCGATATATACCCTTTATTATTGGACTGTTAACGCGCGGTCCCTCATGAATTTCCTAAAGCAGCGCCTCGATAAGTCGGCCCAGCCTGAGATACGCGAGTACGCGAAGGCCCTGCTCCAGATATTCAGGGAGACGATGCCGGTGACGGCCAAAGCATTCGAAGAAAAAATAATGCCGAAAGAGTAATGGACCCGAACGAACACCCCGAAGAACTGATACAGGGATGCATAAGGAAAGACAGAAGGTCGTGGGATGTGTTCGTCGAAACGTATTCAAGGGTAGTATACTGGGCTATCCGGGACCGGCTCAAGCGCTACGGATATGATTTTAGCGAGGAAGACGTCAATGACATCCACCAGGATGTCTTTATCGCTTTATGGGCCAGTGACAGGTTGAAGCAGCTCAGGGAACACGGAAAAGCGGCGGGATGGCTGGCGATGGTTGCGGGCAATGCGGCGATAGACCATTTCCGCAAGGTAAAGAGGCAGTCGCCGCCGAATTCGATATCCATATACGAAGAGATATACAGGACCGGTGACGGCGAATCCAGGACGCTCGAAGAAGTGCTGCCCTCCGGCGCGGACCGCCCGGACAGGCAGGCGCAGTTGAACGAAGCGCGGGAGGAGCTGGAAGCGGCGCTCGACGGGCTCAACCCGAAGGAGAGGATGGCCGTCAAGCTGAACCTGCTGCACGGCATGAAACACGCCGAGATCGCGGCGGCGCTGAAAGTCCCGGTAAATACGGTCTCTACGACAATAGCAAGGGCAAAGAAAAACCTGAAAGAAAAACTCGAAAAGAAACGTCTATTATAATATGAAAGAGAGCATAGGCAGCCTTCATGAAGTAAAGACAGCCTGTCCCGATGAGGCAACTCTGGCCGAATATGCCGGCGGCGCCATGACGCAGTGGCAGAGGGAGCGGCTTGAGGAGCATGCCTCGGCCTGCGCGGCGTGCCTTGAGAATATCAGGGCGGCGCAGACTGCCGAAAGGATGCTGGCGGAAGGAGCTCTCGCGGATACGGGCGAAAGCCTTAAGAATAAAGCGAAAGGTCTTGCTAAAATGGACACAGGAAAGAGGAGGTTCCGGAGCTATATCTGGCTTGCGGCGACAATAGCCGCGTTTACGCTGTCGTTCACCGTGCCGAAATATTTTGCGCAGTTCCTTGCCGCAGCCGTGATTCTGGGCCTAAAATGGGTATCCGAGAGCGAGGGGATACGCACGCTGATAGTCTCGATGGATGCGAAGCGCCGGCATGAGGAAGAACATGAGGAGATGCCTAAATGGAGACGATAACAAAGTCATATGAGACGAAGAACGGCCTTGTCGAGGGAGTGCAGGTCAAGTGGCCGGGGTTCAGCATACTGATGGTGACCGGCAAAAAAGGCTTCCTGGTATGCGGCGTCTTCGACCTCGAGGCGATCGACAGGTTCAACGCGGCCGCCGCTATGGTCGAGAGCACGCCGGATAACCCGATAGGCAGCCTCGAACGTTTCCCGAACCGCAAGATATCAAAAGCCAACAAGAAGGCCGCCGAGTTGGGCATAACGGCCGGCATGGATGTAATAAAGGCCTTTGAGCTTATAGCGTGAAGCGGCCCTTTCGTTTTATTGCGGCGATCCTTTTTTTGGCGGCGCTCGCCGGCTGCTCATCCACCCGCGCCGATAGGGATGTCTTCTTCCAGGTCTCGACGCTCAACGCTCTCGCGGGGGGAGTCTATGACGGGGAGACCACCTTCACGGAATTAAAGAGGCACGGCGATTTCGGTATCGGGACGTTCAATGCCCTTGACGGCGAGATGGTCGCGCTGGACGGGGAGTTCTACCAGATAAAGTCCGACGGTCTCGCGTATGATGTCCCCGGCATCGCGAAGACCCCATTTTCCGAGGTTACGTTCTTCGAGGCAGATAAGACGGTGCCCCTGGACAAGCCGATGGATATGAAGCAGCTGCAGGAATACCTGGACACGTTAATGCCGACCGTAAATATTTTTTACGCGGTCAGGGTCGACGGCCTGTTCGACTATGTCAAGATGAGGAGCGTCCCGTCGCAGCAGAAGCCTTATATGCCGCTGTCAGAGGCGGTGAAAGGCCAGAGCGTATTTGAGATGAGAGATATCAAAGGGACCGTTGCGGGCTTCAGGTGCCCCGCGTATGCCGAAGGTTTTAACCTGCCCGGATACCATATGCATTTCATAACAGATGGAAGGAACAGGGGAGGGCACCTGCTGGATTTCCGCATAAAGCGCGGGACTGCGGAGCTGGATCACGCGGCGCGTTTCAGCGTCTCGCTGCCGGGTGATAAGGCATTTTATTCGGCCGGGCTGACAAGTGAAGGGGATCAGGGCCTGGAGAAAGCGGAAAAATAGTGGCGGATAATAACAAGAAAGCCGCGATAAGCCTTATCGTACTCTTCGGGCTCGTGAGCCTCTTCGGAGATATCGTCTACGAGGGCGCGCGCAGCGTGAACGGCCCTTACCTGAAGACCCTCGGCGTAAGCGCTGCGGTGGTAGGCTTCATCGCGGGGCTCGGAGAATTTATCGGTTACGCGATACGCCTGGCCTCCGGCTATTTTGCCGACAAGACGAAGGCGTACTGGCTTTTTACGTTTGTCGGCTACGGCATGCTTGTGACGGTCCCGCTGCTCTCGCTTACGGGCGTATGGCAGGTGGCGGCGCTATTTATAGTGCTGGAGCGCTTCGGCAAGGCCTTAAGGGCTCCCGCGCGCGATACGATAGTATCCCAGGCGTCAAAACAGGTCGGTACCGGTTTCGGGTTCGCGATCTCTGAGGTCATGGACCAGATAGGCGCCCTGACCGGCCCGCTTATCTTAATGGCGCT
>JAQUSA010000153.1 GCA_028715315.1 Candidatus Omnitrophota bacterium
TGGTGCGCGGACTGCGGATGCTGTCGGATTTCGAATACGAGTTCCAGATGGCCCTGACAAACAGGAAGTTCGCGCAGGATATTGAGACGATATTCATGATGCCGTCCGAGTCCTATTCGTATCTTTCGTCAAAACTTATCAAGGAGGCGTTTGCGCTGGGCGCTAACGTGAGGGACTTCGTCCCGCCGTTCGTCGCCAAAGCCCTGACGCGAAAACTCAGATGAAGATAAAGATAAACGATATATCGAAGGAAGGCCTGACCATAGAAGAGAAGCAGGACGCCGGCGCGCTTGACCTCGCGAGGGACGACCTGAAATTCGTGACACCGGTAAGCATCACGGCGTTCCTGACGCGCGACAAGGACGAGGTCTATGCCCATGTGACGGCGAGCGGCAGGATTGAGGCCATATGCGGGCGCTGCCTCGCGGCGTACCCGATAGATTTCAGCAAGGAATTCGATTTCAGTTATGATATAAAAGGGAAGACAGTTCTCGACTTGACGGAAGACATAAGGCAGGAGATAATCCTGGAGTATCCGATCAAGCCGCTTTGCAGGGAGAGCTGCAAGGGGTTGTGCCAGGTATGCGGCAAGAGCCTTAACGACGGCGACTGCGGGCACAAACCGGACGCGCAGAAATGGAATGAGATAAAAAAGAGCGGAAACTAAAGAAGGAGAGGAATTAAATGGCGCTGCCAAAGAGAAAACATTCGAAAGCAAGACGCGACAAGTCGCGCACGCACCAGGTATTATCGGCACCGCAGGTGACGAAATGCCCGCAATGTTTCGTTTCCATAAGGACGCATTGCGCGTGCCCGAGCTGCGGATATTATAAGGGGCGCAAGGTCCTTGATGTCAAGGTCAAGGAAGAGAAGAAGAAATGAGGATTGCCGTAGATGGGATGGGTGGGGACTTCGCCCCTAAGGTAGTGGTAGAGGGCGCGGTGCAGGCCGTCTCCGAATACGGTTTTGAAGTTGTAATAGTCGGCGACAAGCCGGCGATAGAAGCGGAACTCGCCAAGGTCGGTCCCGTCCCTTCCGGCGTCAGCGTCCACCATGCATCGGAAATCATCGACATGCACGAGCCGGGCGCTACGAGCGCGCGCGCAAAAAAGGATTCCTCTATCTGCGTCGCGACGGATCTCGCCAAGAGAGGCCTGGCCGACGCGGTGGTTTCCGCGGGCAATACCGCAGCTTTCGTAAGCGCGGCGATGCTCTCGCTTCGAAGGCTCCCCGGAGTGGAACGCCCCGGAATAGCGATACCGCTGCCTTCGATAAAGGGGCCGGTAGTGCTGATAGACGTCGGCGCCACGATAAACCCGGAACCGGAGCACCTTCTCGGTTTTGCTGCGATGGGCGAAGTATATGCCCGCCATATCTTCAAGATGGACAACCCCTCCATAGGCCTGCTTAATATAGGCGAGGAATCCTCAAAGGGGCCGGATTACCTGAAGCAGGCGCACCAACTGCTCGAGTCGAGCAACCTTAATTTCAAAGGCAACGCGGAAGGCAAGGATATCTTTGCCGGACATTTCGATGTGGTCGTATGCGACGGATATACGGGCAATGTAGTGCTAAAAGTGTCGGAATCTATTGCTTCTACGATCGCCTCGTTCATAAAGGACCAGATCAAGAAAGACCCGATCGCGATAATCGGCGGGCTGTTGACAAAGCCGGCCATGGAGGCGGTAAAGAAACAGATAGATTATGCCGAATACGGCGGCGCACCGCTTCTGGGCGTCAACGGCATCTGTATAATAAGCCACGGCCGCTCCTCCGCGAAGGCCGTCAAGAACGCGATAAGAGTTGCCGGTGAGTTCGTGAAGCACCGCGTCAACGACCGCATAATCGAAGCGGTGAAAACCCTCAAATGACGCCAAAACCAAAAATAACAAAAAAACCTAAAAAAAGTATAAACGTCGGCATAATTGGCCTCGGCGCGTACCTTCCGAGCAAGGTCATGACGAACCTTGATCTCGAAAAGCTCGTCGATACCTCTGACGAATGGATACGCACGAGGACCGGCATTTCCGAACGCAGGATCGCCTGCAAGGAAGAGATGACCTCGGACCTCGCGGCGAACGCCGCGCGCATGGCCATTAAGAACGCTAAGCTCGAACCGGCGGACATAGACCTGATCATACTCGCCACGATAACGCCCGACATGCTCTTCCCCGCGACCAGCTGTTTTGTCCAGGCGAAATTGGGCGCGGTGAACGCCGCATGTTTCGATATCAACGCCGCGTGTTCGGGTTTCATACACGAGCTTACGATCGCGCAGCAGTTCATCGAGAGCGGCATGTATAAGAATATTCTCGTGATTGGGGCGGAGCTCCTTTCGCGTTTCGTGGATTGGAAGGACCGTTCGACATGCGTGCTGTTTGGCGACGGGGCCGGAGCGGCAGTCATTGCGCCGGTGAAGAGGGGCGGATTGTTGTCCTCTTATATAGGGGCCGACGGCACCAAGAGCAGGCTGCTCATGTTCCCCGCGGGCGGTTCGGTGACTCCCGCTTCCCACGAGACCGTGACGCAGGGCCTGCATTTCCTTAAGATGGAGGGGAATGAGGTCTTCAAGAACGCCGTCCGCGTCATGACCAATGCCTCCGCGCAGGCCTTAAGCAGGGCCGGGCTTACCACTGAAGATATCGATTGCGTCATACCGCACCAGGCGAATATAAGGATAATTGAAGCGGTCATCCAGCGCGTCGGCATACCGGCGGAGAAGGTATTCGTGAACGTCGAGAAGTACGGCAACATGTCGGCCGCCTCGGCCATAGTGGCGTTGTTCGAGGCGGTCAAGGAAGGCCGCGTAAAGAAGGGCGATAAGGTCCTCATGGTCGCGTTCGGGAGCGGTTTTGTCTGGGGGTCGTGCGTAATAGAATGGTAGATACAGCGATCATATTCCCCGGCCAGGGGGCCCAGTACGTAGGCATGGGCAAGGAGTTGTACGAGCAGTTCCCCTCCTCAAAAGTGATATTTGAAAAAGCCAACCAGATACTCGGTTTCGATATAGCGAAATTATGTTTCGAAGGGCCGAAGGAAGA
>JAQUSA010000154.1 GCA_028715315.1 Candidatus Omnitrophota bacterium
TCGTCCGTATCAGGGTCTATGTAGACGAAACACGAAGAGCACATCACGAGGCGCTCGGCCTCGGCGGTCTTCAGGTCTTCCAGCGGCAGGATGAGTATCTGCAGGGCGCCCTTTATCAAGGTATCCTCGCGGAGGACTTCTTTCGCCTTCCTGCCGATGGCCAGCTTGAAGGATATCCCGAGCCATTTCCAATACGCGGCTATGCCCTTAGCGCCTACGAGCGCGCCGAAATTCAGGTGCTTAGCGGCAAGCCCGAGCATCTTTAAGCATATGCCTGCCTTTCCGAAAGCTCCGGGCGCCTTGCCCGCGTGCTTCTTCGATATTACTATCTCGAGCGCGCGCAGGTCGCCTATGAAACGGTATAGTGATGTCTTAAGGAATTTCGACGCCGAGACGAACTTCGAGCCGTCCGAGACGAGGTACGTTATGCTCTCGCAGTTCGGGTGCACGCCGGTGAACGGCATATTCTTTATCCCGAGCGCCCTGTAGAGGTTCTTCAGGGCCAATGACCCGAGCGGCACGAATTCAACGTTCCCTCCCCCTATTGTCCCGTTGATCATATGCTCGACATCCTCGAGCGTAGTGCGTTCCGGGTCGTAATCCAGGGCCTTCTTGTCCCATGTATGTATGAGCGGCATGAAGTATATGCCGCGGACTACATGCAGGTTCTTTTGGCTGAATTTGAAGAATTCAGCCATGTCGTCTTTGTTCTGCTCCTTGTCGATGACGGTCATCAGTATGACCTTGCCCCTCTTGCGGTCCGCGAGGTTCTCGAGCGCCCTCAGCTTCAGGTCCAGCGCGTCGGCCCTGCCGCGGAGCTTGTCATACATCGCCCTGTTGAGGCCGTCGAACGCGACGTGGACCATCGCTCCGAGCTCCATGAAGTCGTCGCAGTATTTTTTGTCCGCCAGTTTGAGGCCGTTTGTTATCACGCGTATCGAGAGGCCGTAGGATTTGCCGAGCTTTATGATATCGAAGAGGTCCGTGCGCATCGTCGGCTCCCCGCCGAACAACTGCACGTAGGGTTTCGGGTCATATGTGGAGTAATGCCTGAATATCTTGTCGAAGTATTCCATGCGCGGCTCGAATTTGTATCCCATCGCGGCGAGGTTATTCAGGCAGATAAGGCAGTTCATGTTGCAGCGGTTCGTTACATCGATGAAGATGATGTCAGGCTTCTTGTGGGCGGTGCAGGAAGGGCATAGCAGCCCGCATCCCGATGATACTACGGCATCCTGCATAAAACCACGTTTCTTGTTATAAAGGACCGCGTCCGAGGATACCAGGTATTCGTTCGTCCCGCATTTCGGGCATTCCTTAGAGAGATAGACCTTGTTGTCGCGCTCGACATGCGTCGCGGGGACTATCTGCTTGCAGTCGTTACAGAATGCGAAGTTCTTCATCTTGGACGTCTCCACCTTCTGAAACGCCTTTCAATCGTTTCTATCAAATAATCAAATAGGTTTATTTCCCTGGGCCGCAGGTCATTCTCCCTCTTCCAGTCCCTGACAAGTTCCTCGGAATAGCCCTCGTTCCTCAGCCGCAACATAAGTTCCTGGACGTCTATCGGAAGGTCCTTATCGCTTGACGAATATTTCGTCCCGTCGATCGTGATCTCCGCCTGGGCGCCCTCTTCCTTTTTTACGAATTCACTTGAATCCAAACCGCAATAGAAGCAATTCCCCGTCTTCGCGATGATCCTGCCGCAGGTCGAGCACTTCCTCTGCCAGGACTCGATACCCGCGCTTTTTTCGGAGAGCCGGATATCGATCCTCTTCCCGCCTATCTCTAAACGGGTAAAACGCTTCTTTCCCATGTCAATTCCTTGCCCAAGTCCGCAAAAGCGCCAAGATCAAAGCGATTACTGCCGACACGACCAACGTTGACACTACCCTATGCGGATTTATGACACATATCGCGATTACGAACGGCAGGGCCAGCCCGATACATATGAACCGCATCTTGGCCCTTGTCTTCAGCCTGTCTATCTCGTTCTCTGTCCTGAATCTCCTGTACGCGTTTTTGATATTATATTCGCTTTTCCAGCGGCTGACAACTTCCTCTGAATATCCCTGTTCGCGGATCCTGGACATCAACTCGTATATATGGGGCGGCAGGAATTTGTCGGAAGAGTTGTATGTCTTGCCGTCTATCGTGACGGTGACATTTTCGGGGCCTGCGCCTTTCAGGTCTTCTGCTTCGATATCTGTTTTACTTTCTGTTCCTGTTCGTAGTACTCGGACGTGTATTCGACATCCTCGAACTTCCCGAGAGGGCTCGCGAGCGCCTTGAGCTTATCCACGCAGGATTTGCCCCTGATCCCTTTTACCCTCATAGAAACGTTGCCTTCCTCGGTAATGAACACCTCGACTTCGTATTTTTCGGCCATTTACGCCACCCACTTTCTCGCGAGGATCCTCACCTGCTTGCCCTCCGCCTTCTCCTCGGCGACCTGGTAACCCTGCCTCCTCAACTCGCTCATCACGGTGTTATAAGCGTATTTTTTGCGTATCTCATTCACGAGCTTGAGCTGCTTCTTCGCCTCTTCCGCAGTCAGCCCGCCCATCTCGGCCAGGACCTTATATGTCCCGTCCTTCTGCTTCTGGAACCCTATGCCGCGGCCGTTTACGCCCTCAACGGCGATGTCGACCTTCTGTATCTTCCCGTCGATCATCAGGGAGTCCCTCTTCATCTTCGCAAGCTTAAGTTCGTCGATCGCCTTGACCAGCTCCCCGATGCTGCTTATCAGCAATCCGATAACGTTGACCCCGGACGACATAGGCCTCTCCTTTTTATATCACAATACGCAGAACGATTATCACTATGATAAGTATTACCAGCCCTATTACCACAAGCGCCCTGTTGACGACTTCGCCTTTTAGCCTGCTTATCTCGTTATCGGCGAGCCCCGCCTTCAGATCCTTTTCCGCGTTATAGCGCTTCATCCAGGCATCTATGACCTCGGGAGTGTTCCCTTTCCTCCTTATTTCGGCCATAAGCATCCTTATGTGGTGGGGCATATCCTTGTCGGAAGAAC
>JAQUSA010000155.1 GCA_028715315.1 Candidatus Omnitrophota bacterium
ACGGCCCATACCTGGAGAAGACGCCGGTCGACCCGTGGAAGAACCAGTACCAGTACAAGTGCCCGGGTTCGCATAACGCATCGGGCTACGACGTGTGGTCGAACGGGAAGGACGGGATCGAGGGGACCGCTGACGATGTCAACAGCTGGAAATAAAGGTTTTACGCTTATAGAGGTCCTTGTGGCGGTGGTCATATTCGCCGTAGGCATAGTAGCGGTCAGCAGGGCGTACATGACGTCGGTCGGCGCTCTCGGCATCGGGCGCGACAGCGTGCAGGCGCTGTGCCTGCTTAAGCAGAAGATGTCGGAGCTGGAATTCTCCGCGTTAGAGGCCGACGGCCTAGCGACGGGCGTATCGTCCGGAACGTTCGACGCGGATAACGCGGCCTACGAGTGGGCCTCTGAAGTTAGGCCGGCCGCGTATAAACTCAACGAACTGGGATTGGACGTGCGCAAAACGTGGAGCCAAAGGCATTACACGCTGGCGACATATGTCGATGAAAAGAAATAAAGCCTTTACGACGGTGGAGCTGCTTGTCGCGGTATGCATATCCTCGATGATGGCATACGCCGCCTACTCGACCCTTTCCGGAGGGCTGAACGCGTACAAGCGCATAAAGAACTTCGCCGGGTCGCAGACCGATGTGCTTCTCGCGCTCGAGAAGGTCGAAAGGGACTTGAGCAGCACGTTCCCGATAAGCGGCATCGAGTTCAAGGGCATCGCCTCGAGGGTCAGCTTTCCCGGCGTCTCCGGGGCCGCGGGCCCTGTCGTAAATATCGCGTATTACTTCGATACCGCTACCGGTAACCTTATCAGGGAAGAGCAGGCTTATGCCTGCGCGATAACTAAGTCTGAAGGCGCAGGGATAACCGCGGCGGAACTCTCCCCGCTGCAGGAACTGGGATTCTCGTTTTGCTATTATGATGAGGGCAGGGAGACCTGCGAGTGGAAGGATACCTGGCCCGGCCCCGATCCTCCGATAGCGGTAAAGATCGAGGCGGCGTTCGATTCGGGAGGGAAAACCGTAAAGGTGAAAAGGATTGTCCTCATACCGGTTGCGTTATAAAGGAAGCATATTGATAGTGGTCCTCTGGACGCTATTCATACTGGGCGCCCTCGCGCTCGCCATCAATTCCTATGTCTGGCCGCAGTTGAGTTTTGCGGGCAGGTTCAGGGACAGGACCAAGGCGTTGTATGCGGCAAAGGCCGGGGCCAGGGCCGTCATGGCGCAGGTGGTCCAGGACAAGGATACGGGTTTCGACCTGCTTAAGGACCCCTGGTACAACGCGGAGACCTTCCGTGACGTGCCGGTCGGAGATTCCTTATTCAGCGTACGCGTCACGGACGAGGAGAGGAAGATAAATATAAACAAGGCATCCCGGGAGGTATTGAAGAACGCGTTCATGATATCCGCAGAAGCCGACGCATCGCTGGCATCGGAGATCGCAGCTTCGATAATAGACTGGAGGGACGCGGACGACAAACCGCTTGAAAACGGCGCGGAAACAGGATACTATGCAGGTCTGGAAGCCAAATATCCCTGCAAGAACGCGGATTTCCAGGTGCTGGAAGAGCTCCTGCAGGTGCGCGGCATGACGCAGCAGGTATTCGACGCGTCTAAGGAATACCTTACGGTATACGGTCTCGGCGCCGTGAATATCAACACCTGCGGCACCCAGGTATTGCGCAGCCTCGGGGCCGGCGAGGAGCTGGCGAAAAAGATCGTCTCGTACCGCAATGGCGCAGACGGCGAAGAGGGCACTGAAGATGACAAGGTATTCGACAGCGTATCCGGCATCGTCGCGGCGTTGAGCAAGTCCGGAGGATTTTCGTCGGCGGAGCTCACGACGGCGGCCAACATCGTCGCGGCCGGCTCGATAACCGTGCGTTCGGACAATTTCACCGGCAGGTCCGACGGGAAGTCCGGGAACAAGACCTACGGCATAACGTTCACGTTCAACCGTAACGACGTAATAAAGCAATGGAGATCCGATTGAGCAACGCAGCCTTCAAGAAACCCGTGACGGTCATAGAGATCGGCAACGATTGGCTTAAGATAGCCGAGAATTCGCCGTCCGCGCCCGGCAGGGTCATCTCGAAGGTGAACCTCACGAAACTCGCGCAGATCAACGAGCCGGTGGCTTCAGCCCTTTCGCGCATTTTTAAGGAGAACAACCTGAATAAGCAGGGCGTTGTCACCTACCTTCCGCGCAATCTCGTGACCGTGAGGGTCCTCGAGTTCCCGTCCACCGATCCGAAAGAGATAAACGATATGGTGAGCCTGCAGGTCACGAAGCAGACGCCGTATTCGAAAGACGAGATATACTCCTCGCACAAGGTAGTCTCCTCCGACAGGGAGGGCTACACGAAGGTCATGCTCGTAATAGCCCGCCGGAGCCTTGTAAGCGAACGCGTCGACACGCTCCTCAACGCTGGCCTGACGGTGGAGAAGGTCGGCGTCAGCACCGAGGGCGTTTTCAATTGGCTTTGCGTGGCATATCCGAACGAGTTGGTGTCGGACGTGCAGCGCTCGGTCGTGGTGCTCGATGTCGATTCGAACTATTCCGATTTCATGGTCGTCCGCAAGGAAGGGCCGGTCTTTACCAGGAGCATCCTTGTAGGCGCGAACCAGCTCATGGAGGAGCTCGAAAAATGGCAGGATAAGTTCGTCGAAGAGGTCAGGCATTCGATAGACCTCTACCAGGGCGAGCAGAGGGGCGCGAAGGTAGTCAAGGTGATGCTTAGCGGCGCAGGCAAGAACGTCAGGGACTTAAGCGGAACGCTCGGCGCGAAGCTGGGCGTCATGGTCGAGAACGCGGTCCCGGTAAAGAATATGCGCATAAAGGACAGCACGAATGTGCTGCAGGACCCGAACCTAAATTTCGTATCCGTTTCAGCGCTCTTCGGCATCGCGGTCAGGCATAAGGAACTCGACCTTGACATGACGCCGCATGACCTGCGCATCCAGAGGAAGACGGAGGAGAAGAGGAAGCAGCTTGTGGTCA
>JAQUSA010000156.1 GCA_028715315.1 Candidatus Omnitrophota bacterium
GACCTTTATGCACGGCAGCCCCTTGAAATTCACCTTCGGCGTCTCCCTGCCGTTCGCGCCGGTATATGTTATCTGCTCGTATTCGACCGGGATATTCATGAAATACCCCGAGAAGAGCCCTGACTTCTCGTCGAAGCTCTTGTTTATGGCCGCCTGCGTCCTTTTTGCGGCCAGGTTCAGGTACTTGGAGATCTCCCCTGCGGGCACCGGTATTAGGCGCCCTACGATCCCGAGCCTGGTCTTCTTCCTGAAATCCTCTTTTAACGAAGTCAGCCTGTCCCAGGCGGCATAATCGTCGAGTCTCCCTTCCATGAAACCGCTGAGCGCTTCTTTCGAATCCCTTACGACATCGGCGACCTCTTCGGGTATTTCAAGCGTCGCGCCGCCGAGGTTATCGGATATCAGGGAGATCAGCCGTTTCAGCTCGAACGTCTCGTTCGACGAGGACCCGAACATCCCGGGCAGCCCGTTCAACGCGTCGTACCAGTCCGGCTTATCGGTCTCCATCTCGATCCCGCACCCGTCCGGGCCTATGGAATTTATCTTGTTGACCGCCAGGATGAATAATTTCGTTATCAGGTCGGTCCTGTAGACATCGCCCTTGCCGTCCGTCTTGCGCACGAGGTTTTTCTCGGACTTCCTGTCGGCGATCATCATCTTCTTCTCTTCGTCCTGCCTGACGCCTCCCAATTGTATCGGTTTCCCGTTCCAGACGACGTATTTTTCATCGCGCGGCATCACGACATGCGCGCTGTCATGGAACGCGAACTCCTTTACGCCGAAGAAGAGTTCCCTCCTCCTCTCCGGATAGATCGCGAGAAAGCTCTCTATCAGGTCGAGGTTATAAAATGTATGGTCGCTCCAATAACCTTCTATGTGCTGGGAGTTCTGTATGGTATCCGACCTCTCAAGCACTCGCGAGAGCAGTTTTTCCTTTGGCAGCGGCGTTTTTATGGAGCCGCATTCCATGAACTTGAACAGGTCGCCCGGCGCGAAAGGTTTGCCGAAGAAAGCCGCGGCTTCATCCGCGCGCGCCCCGAACAACTGCTGCAGGTCCCCGGTATTCCCCTTATACCTGTACGTTATGCCGCCGACACCGTGCGGGTTGAACCCGTCCATCTGTATGAGGCTTATGTAATTAATTATGTTCGTCATGCCGACGTCGGGATTGAAGAACAGGTCGTTGCGCCTGTTCTGGTTCACGTCCCTGTAATTGGAATCGCCCTGCGAATATTCGGTCGGGGAAGTATAGAACTGGTTATAGTCCCTCTCGAGGTCCCCGTGCTTCCTCGAATAGACATAGAATATCTTGCTGCGGTCCTCGGTCACCGGTATCGGCAGGCCGCCGCGCAGGACGTTGTCCAGGAAGTTCTGCGACGAATACCTGTCGAAGCGCTGGTCCTCGCTTATCACGAGCGACCTCGCCATCAGCGACTCTATGAGGGCTTTGTTCTTCGCGAGCTGGTCATCCATGAAGCCCGCGGTCACCGCGCGTTCCACTTTCGACACCTCGGAGAGCGAGTCTACCGTTCCTGCTATTGCGGTCAGGCACGCGATGCCCGAAGGGCCGAGCGTACCGCTGTCGTAGCACATCGAGCAGGCGAACTCGCCGCTCTTAAGCTCCTCTTTGCGGTCATACGAGAATTTCGCCTTAACGTTGAACTCTTGAGGAAAGATGAAATCTTTACGCATGCCGAATATCTGCGAACCGTCGACCATCGGCCTGATGAGCTCCATGCCTTTGCCTTTGGGCTTGAAGCACGCGTAATAATGGCCCCTCCTGACCATCGCGACTTCCGGGCCGTCCTCGTGCGTAGTCTTTATGTGGAAATAGGGTATATCATTCTCCAGGTTCTCGACAAAACTGAATGACTTCACGAGGTATTTCATCCTCTTGAGGCTGAAGTCATCCATGCCGAAAGGTATTACCTGCGGCATACCGTCTATCAATTCGTATTTAAGCTTCTTCCCCGAAATGTTCTTTATGCTAAGCCGCCTTATGAGCCCCGGGAACGGCTTGCCCACGACGTTGCAGTATTTTACCTCGACGCTGAGCCCGAATTTCCTATGCTCTTCCTTCAGCGTTACGGAATACGGGTTTATGGCCATCGTCTGGGCGGGGATATACTTCTCTTCCTTCTCGTAGGTGCGGAACGGTTCGTATAATACGAACCCGCCCTTTACGGAGACCTTTATGAACGTCCTGAAACCCTGGGAACCGACGAGCTGGTACGCGAAGTTCGCCGGGAAGAATTCCATCATCGAACGGTCCTTGTTCTCTATGCCGAAACTGCAGACCGACTGGTTCCTGTTCACATAGAACGTCCACATCGGGATGCCGTCGAGCCCCGCGATACCGGGCAGGAAACTCGAGAACGGTTTAGAGTGGTTATAATCTTCTATTATGAATTCGTTGTCCTGTCCCAGCTTATAGACCGGTGCTTTCCCCATTTTGCTCTCTTGATCTCCTATCGTTTTGTACAGCTCTTCCTTATCATCATCCTGGCCGGGATCTTCCTGGATACGATCCCCTTCTCAAACAGCAATTCGACAACGGACTTTCCCATCTCCTCGTAAGGCTGGCGCAATGTGGTGAGGGGCGGATCCGTCTCCGCCGAAGCCGCGAGGTCGTCAAAGCCGACTATAGATACCTCATCGGGCACGGCCATCTTCCTCTCCCTGAAATATTCGATCCCGCCGTAAGCCATAAGGTCATTCGAATAGAATACGGCATCGGGGCGCGCCTTTTTCGAGAAGAGTTTCGCCGTCGCCCTCTTGCCGCCGGCCGTGTCATACCTCCCGTCCAGCGCAAGCTCCGGTTCCGGCTCTATGCCCTTGATGCGCAGGCAGTTCAGGAAGCCCTGCCTCCTGTCGTGCGTGTCGAACCTGTCCTCGAAACCCCCGACGAACGCTATCCGCCTGTGGCCGAGTCCGGTGAGGTATTCGCCTACACCGTAGCCCGCCTCGAAATT
>JAQUSA010000157.1 GCA_028715315.1 Candidatus Omnitrophota bacterium
GCGCGCGCGGCAAACCCGACGATCCCGAGGTCAACGGCGGTCTTGTTCTTTAGTATGCCCGTCTTGTCTACCCTGTCCATGAACGATGTGCTCGATAAAAGCATCTCCTTTAGCCCGGCAAGGTCCTTCGATATGCGGCCAAGGGAATCCGCCAGGTCGCCGGCCGACTTCGCGCTGATATCCTTTCTTACGCCTCCGACCTTGTTTACCCCCTTCAGGTACCTGCTGCCTGACATACGCTCATTAAGCGCCAGGATATTTTCCTTTATTATAGAGGCGAACGCGGCCGGGAAGCTGAACCCTACATCAAGCGCCATCCCGCCGATATCGTTCACGTGGTTATACATCCTCTCGAGTTCCAGGAATATGCCCCTGATATACTGCGCCCGTTCCGGCACGTTGATGCCGTATATCTTTTCGATGCAGCGGCAGTATACCGTACCGTATACGAAGGCCGAATCGCCCGCGATGCGCTCGGAGAACGCGACCGTCCCGTCATCGACGGCGGGCCTTCCCTCAAAAAGTTTCTCGACGCCGCGGTGGGTGAACCCTAAGCGCGCCTCGAGGTTTATTATCGGCTCGCCTGCGGCGCTGAACCTGAAATGCCCCGGGCCTATGATCCCGGCGTGGACCGGGCCGACCGGGACCTCAAATATGCCTTCGCCATCGACCTTCTTGAACACGTACGATGCGCCCGTTTTTTGCGCCGGTGCGGGCGGGATGAAATCTTTACGCAGGGGATAGTAACCCTCCGGCCATACCTCGTCGTGTAGATTGAGCCTCCTGAGGTCGGGATTTCCCGAGGGTTCAAGGCCGAACATCTCCTTCATCTCCCTCTCGAAAAGGCAGGCGGAAAATATATCTTTAGAGATGGAATCGAAGACGGGCAGCGCTTCCGGTATGGGCATCCTCACGATCGCCCATTTCTTCCGGGCGGCATCGAGGAACGCGCAATAGATCACGAACGCCCTGTTCCTGCGCCTATCGTCTTCCGCGAAATAGGCCATGACCGGAGAGGCGAGCTTCTTGTGAAGCTCAAGGCATTTGGCCCGGAACTCCCCTGGTTTTACGTCTATATATAGTTCGTCATCATAAACCATCATGCCCCTCTGATTATCTCTATGGCAGCGTTAATAAGCCCGGTAAAGACCGCCGGAAGCTTGAGGCCCAGCACGCAGATGAATACCAGCAGGAATATGAAGGCGATCTTCCCGCTTAACGGCTCGCCTGCCGCGGCGAGGTCAGCCGGCTTCTTCCCGAACGCGATCGTGCCGATATGATACACCACCGCACCGAATATTACCGCGAGGAAGGCCAAAAACAGCGCCGACTGCAGGTAAAGCCCCTGCCCGAAACCCGATATAAGGATCATGATCTCGCTGAAAAACACGGAGAACGGCGGTGAACCTGTAAGGGCGAACGCGCCTATTATCAGCATTATCCCGGTGAACGGCATCGCCGATATGACACCCCTGATGACATGCATATCGCTCGTCTTGTATTTCTTTACGACGTTGCCGGCCGCGAAGAACATGAGAGACTTCGTCACGGCGTGGTTGAACACGTGGAAGAGCGCGCCGAAAAGGCCGAGCGCGCCTCCGGCGCCGATGCCGAAGGTTATGACGCCGATATGCTCGACGCTGCTGTAGGCGAGGAGCCGCTTTATATCCTTCTGCACTATAACGAACGCGGCGGATACGCCGAGCGACAGCAGCCCGAAGAAGATGAACAGGTTGTCGGAATACGAAGTTCCGATGCAGATGTTTATTATAGAGGCGAACCTGATTATCGCGTAGATCGCCGTCTTCAGCAGCACTCCGGATAGAAGCGCGCTTATCGGCGCGAGGGCCTGGCTGTGCGCGTCCGGAAGCCACGTATGCATCGGCGCGATCCCCGCCTTCGTGCCGTAACCGACGAGTATGAAAAGGAACGCGATCTTAAGGACCTTCGGGTCGAGCTGGCTTGCCGCGGCGGCCATGTCGGTCCAGTTCAGGCTCGTTACCCCGCCGTCGCGCGAGGCGGTATAATAGAACAGGATCGTGCCCAGCAGCGCCAGCGTTATGCCGACCGAGCAGATTATGATATATTTCCATGCCGCCTCAATGGACTTCTTGTTGTTATAGAAGCCTACGAGGAACGCGGACACGAGGGTCGTCATCTCTATAGCGACCCAGAGCATGCCGAGGTTATTCACGACCGTCACGAAATACATCGTGAACGCGAAGAGGTTGAAGAGGCCGTAATAGGCCCTGGCCTTCCTCTCTTTTATCTCTCCCTCCGCGGTATCCTTCGCGATATAGCCTATCGAATAGGCGGCCGCGGCGAAATTCACGATCGATATAGTAAGGATGAAGAAGGCGCTGAGCGCGTCGATATAAAAGAAATTGCGGAAAGCGGCCGGCCCGGATATCAGCACATGCGACGCCAGCAGGCATGAGGCGACGCATAACGCGAAATGGACCAGCGCGTTAATTATGCCGAGAGCCCTGCTCCCTGTAATGGTCCGCATCCTTTATCCTTTCAGCTCGGTAAGCTTATCGATGTCTATGTGGGTGAAAAGGCTGTTTATCTTGTAGACAAAGATACCGAGGATTATTACCGCCAGGAACACGTCGAAGAATATCGCGATCTCCACTATGAACGGCATCCCGCCGGAAATACTGGCGGCCGTAAGGAAGACGCCGCTCTCCATCACGAGCAGGCCCACTATCTGCGCGATCGCCTTCATCCTGAATATCATTATAAAAATCCCTATGAGCGTTATCGAAAGCGAGACGAAGAACGCAGGTATGCCGGCGATCATCCCCGTAAATGCGTAGGCAAGGTAAGCCAGCGCTATCGCCGCGAAGATCGAGACCGTCGGGTTCACCGAAAGCCCGAGGTCCTCGTTGACCTTGATCCTCTTTACGACCCTGCGCAGCATGGCCGGTATCAATATCACTTTTGTCGCGAACAACAGCGCCGTCACGA
>JAQUSA010000158.1 GCA_028715315.1 Candidatus Omnitrophota bacterium
GTATGCCGGATACCCGGTTCCCCTGCCGCATTTTTTGTAAAGCGCTTGGGCCGCCCTTCTCGCGGCCGCGATCCTCGGCATTATGGCGACCAGTTCCAAATATGCCCATAAGATGCTGATCCAGCGGAAACTCAAAGGCTTATTGACCATGTAGAAGAGCCCGTTGATAATGTCCAGGATAAACCTTGCGGGCAGGACCGCCGCAAGCCTGCCTGGCGGCAGGTTCTTCATCAACAGGACAATGCCGTTCCTGTGGTTCAGGTGGAGCTTATACAGCGGCCTTCCCGCTGTCGACCCCTTCCCTAAATGGTAGACCTTTGAACCGTGCGCGAAGACTATCCTGTAACCGCACTTCCTTATCCTCCAGCAGAGGTCGTTCTCCTCGCCGTACATGAAGTATATTGGGTCGAAGAGCCCGGCCTTTTCCAGGGCGCTGCTCCTCGCCATGAAGGCGGTGCCGGAACACCAGTCGAGATCGGCGTCATCGTCGTATTGCCCTCTATCGTACTCCACCGTGTCGAATATCCTGCCCCTCAAAAAGGGATAGCCGTAGCCGTCGATAAAACCTCCCGCGGCGCCGCTGTATTCGAACTTCGCGCGGTCGTTGATATCCAATATCTTCGGCTGGCATGCGCCTATGCCCCGGTCGCCGTCCATCATAGCTACCATCGGCTCAAGCCACCCGCGGTCCACGACGGTATCGTTATTCAGGAGGAGGGCATATTCGGAGCGCGCGAGCCGCAGCGCAACATTATTGCCTTCCGCGTATCCGAGGTTCCTCCCGTTCTCTATCAGCTCTATCCCGGGATGGGACCCGTACCTCTCCCTGATCGCGTCGATAACAGTCTTTTCGGAACCGTTGTCGACCAGGTATATCTTGAAATCCCTGTACGTCGAGGCCAGGACCGAATCGACGCAGTCCCTCACGTACCCGAAATTGCGGTAACTTAATATTATTATGCTTACTTTCGCGCGTTCGCCCCTACCCAAGGATAAACCTGTACGGCGTATCATCGTCCATGATTATCCTCTTGAGGGAGAATAAGCTCCCTGACGGACGGTTGTAGCCGTGGACGTTAAGGAGACAGCCCCTGTAACCGCTGTCGCGCACGAGCGAGATAAGGCCGTCGTTGTAATCGAGCGCGCTCCCGAAAGGGAACGAGAAATACCTGCACTCCCTCCCGAGCCTCGCGGCCAGCTCCTTCTTGCTCCCGACAATCTCATTTCTCGCGTCTTCCGCCGGTATCCTCGCGAGGGAACGGTGGGTGATCCCGTGAGAACCTATCTCCATCCCGGAATCCTGCATTTTTTTGAGATGTTCCCATTCCATGCACCTGTCCGGCCTAAAATCAAAGTCCGACTTCAAGCCCTCTACCGTCTTCCTCAGGGCATCCGCGCCGGCATATTTGAGCCTGCCGGCGACGCGATATGCGAACGACAGCCGCGGCTCGCCCTTCCCGGGGAACAACTCCTCTGCCCCTATCTGCACCCTGCCTATCCCGGGGTTATGGACCAGTTTCATGATGACCTCCAGGTCCCACGGCGGGCGGCCGCTGCCGATATATCCGCTGGATACAAAAAAAGCGGCAGGCAGGCCTTTTTTCTTAAGGGCCGGGAATACGACTTCATAGTTATCTATAGTGCCGTCATCAAAAGACAGGACGACGCTTGGCTTGGCCGCTCCCGGATCATCCGAGGAAAAATCCCTGAACGCCTCGTCTATGCCGGTTATGCGGAATCTCATCGCCAAATAATCTACCTGTTTCAGGAACATCTTCAGCGAGGTTATGGTCTTTAAAGGGTTCTCCCTGCGCTCTTCCAGTACCCTGTGATACGTCAGTACGAGGAGTTTCGGCCCCTTGTCGACTAAAGAATTTTTAGCATGGCCCGCCGCGCGCCTGAGGCCGTAATAACCCTTCCGTGCGCAATTACGAAGGATGTCCTTCACGAGCGCCTTATCTTCCTTATGACATTGACCAGCGCCTTGTTGGACCGGAGGGCCCTTTCGAGGGAGTTCAGGGCGCGGTAAAGGCCGCCCTTTACGCCCCTCCTCACGATAAACACCCTGTAAAGCGGGTCCTGCCGGTTGCACCACTGCGTCTTGTAAAATCTCTCATAGCCGTACCAGTTATATATCTTTTCTCCGCGGCCTGCGGTAAGCTTAAGCAGTTCCTCGACCAGCAGATAGCCGGGCCTGTAGTATTTGAGCCCGCTGTTGAATCCCGTCAGCACCCAGTTGAAACCGGGGCCGAATTTGTAGCCGAAACTTATTGCGAGCGGCTCTTCCCCGGCGCACAACAGGTGCGCGTCAAGCATTCCTTTCCCTTCCATCGCCATAAGGAACTCCCCGTAGAACGAGGCGTATTCCTTGCTTTCAAAACTGCTCTCCCTTCCCCTGTCAGAGAAGGAGTTGAGCGATAACTTCGAATAATCTTCTATAAGCTTCGCGACCGCCGCGCCTTTGATCTCGCGCAGCTGCAGGGGCCCGAACTTCCCCTCGAGGTGTTTACGCTTTGACCTCAGGTCCCTTTTAAGCTTCGGCGATATCCCCGCGAGGTACTTCTCGAGCCCGGATGAAAGGTCTATCGACCAGTTCGAGTGGCCGGTAAGGACCTTTACCGAATAACGTTTGTCCGCGGCGCCACCCGAAAGTTCTTCCCGCAGCCTGTTCCCGCCCCTAAGGTCCGAAAGGTAGAGCAAGTCCCAATCTTTCCTCCCGGACAGCGCCTCCATTATCGCGGGAAGGATATCATAGCCTTTGGACGCGTATAGGGGCTCGGTGTAGTTCGCGGCGGACCCTCCGACATGGCAAAGCATATTCACGAAACCGTAGGGCCCCGGCCCCTTCTTTAAACACAGGGGTATACCCCCGGCGATATCCCCGCCTTCATATGCCACGAGCATCCTGAGCGGATTTTTTTTCCCGAAATACTTCGACCATAATATTATAAAATCGGACAGCAGGAA
>JAQUSA010000159.1 GCA_028715315.1 Candidatus Omnitrophota bacterium
CAAAATCGCTTTCATCTTTATTTTGGTCGGCTATGGCACCAAAATGGGCATGGTGCCGATGCATACCTGCCGCACAGGACCGCCTGTTCGCCGAAGAGGTCCGTCTCGGTCTCTTCCTCGAACGTCGTCTCTATGACACCCGCGGTCGTCGCCTTTATCGCCTTAGCGTAAGCGAGGGCTAACTTCATGGCGTTGCCGGTAGCGTCCTGGTAAACAGCTACCAACGAAGGAACGCCTTTGCCTTCTTCGTACATCTTGCGCACCAGCGCGCCGGGGCCCTTCGGGGCGACCATAAAGACGTCGACGTTCTTCGGCGGCTTTATCTGCTTGAAACGGATGTTGAAGCCGTGCGAGAAACATAACGCCTTGCCTTTCTTCAGGTTCGGCTTGATGCTCTCCGTGTAGACCTTCGCCTGCACGTGGTCCTGCGTCAGTATCTGTATGATATCGGCCTGTTTCGCGGCTTCGGCGGCCGAAACGGGCTCAAAACCGTCTTTCTTCGCCATCTCGTAGTTCACGGTGCCGGGCATTTCGGAAACAACAACCTTGCATCCCGAATCCCTCAGGCAGAGGGACTGCCCGCGGCCCTGTATGCCGTACCCGATTATCGCTATCGTCTTATCTTTGATAAGGTCCAGGTCAGCGTCTTTGTCGTAATATACCTTTGCCATTTACTCTTCTTCCTCCTTTGGTGTTTTTTGTGCCTTCTCCATCGGATCAAGCGACATCGCTATTTTTCCGGTCCTCACTATCTCCTTTATCCCGAACTGCCTCAGCGATCCTACAAGCTTATCTATCGCGGGCGTATCGCCGGCCGCCTCGACCGTTATAGTCTGCGAGCCGAGGTCGACGACATCCGCCTTCATGTTCCCGGCTATCTCTATTATCTCGCAACGGTCCTTCGGGGAC
The DNA here is from genome assembly GCA_028715315.1 of Candidatus Omnitrophota bacterium. Lineage (GTDB taxonomy): Bacteria > Omnitrophota > Gorgyraeia > Pluralincolimonadales > Pluralincolimonadaceae > UBA6215. The sequence goes on from JAQUSA010000159.1 coordinate 910, forward strand.
TCCACCGCCACCTTGATCAGTATCAGCTCGCGGTCGATGAACCTGGTCTTTGTCAGGTCATGTACCGTGATGACGTCTATCAGCTTGTTCAGCTGCTTCTTGACCTGTTCGAGGGTGCGCTCGTCGCCGTCGACGACTATCGTCATCCGCGAGACCGTCGGGTCTTCCGTCTCCCCGACCGTCAGCGAATTGATGTTGAAGCCTCGCGCGGAAAAGAGCCCGGATATCCTCGACAGGACTCCCGAATAGTTCTCAACAAGTGCCGATATGGTATGTTTCATGCCATACTCCCTATCATATCATCAAGCCGTTTACCTGCGGGAACGAACGGGTAGACGTTCTCCTCCGGCTCGACCATGAATTCCATCACGACGACATTCTTCATGTGCATCGCCTTTTCTATCGCGGGACGGACCTCTTCCTTCTTGTCTATCCTGATCCCGGCCGCGCCGTATGCCTCGGCTATCTTGACGAAATCAGGGTTGGTCATCTTCGTATGGGAATACCTCTTCCCGTAGAAGAGCTCCTGCCACTGCCGGACCATGCCGAGGTACGAATTGTTAAGTATCGCTATCTTGACGTCGATCTTATTGACGACCGCCGTCGAGAGCTCCTGTATGTTCATCTGTATCGAGCCGTCGCCGCTTATGACGAAGACCTGCGCGCCGGGCTTTCCGACCTTCGCGCCTATGCCGGCCGGGAAACCGTAACCCATCGTCCCGAGCCCGCCGCTCGAAAGGAACTCGCGCGGCCGCGCGAACTTGTACCACTGCGCGGTCCACATCTGGTGCTGGCCGACGTCCGTCGCGATCACCGCCTCGCCCTTCGTCGCCTCGCAGATCTGCTGTATGACATACTGCGGGCGCAGGACATCGTCCATCTTGTAATTGAGCGGGTGTTTATTCTTCCACTCGACTATCTTTTCGGTCCATTCCTTGTCATGCGGGCGATGGACTATCTTAAGCATCTCGTCCAGTACGCACTTGACGTCGCCGACTATGGGCACGTCGACCCTGACGCTCTTTGATATCGCGGAAGGGTCTATGTCGATATGGATGACCTTCGCGTGCGGCGCGAACTCATCGACTTTGCCCGTGACGCGGTCGTCGAAACGCGCGCCTATCGCTATCAACAGGTCGCAGTTCTGCACGGCGTGGTTCGCGTAACCCGTGCCGTGCATTCCGAGCATGCCGAGGGAAAGCTCGTGGTTGCCGGGAAACCCGCCGAGGCCCAGCAGCGTCATCGTGACCGGCGAATTGATCTTCTCTGCAAGCTCCTTGAGCTGCTTCGACGCGCCCGAAAGTATGACGCCCCCGCCCGCGTAAATGACCGGCTTCTTCGACTCCGATATCAGTTTCACGGCCCTTCTTATCTGCCCCGGGTGCCCGCAATAGGTCGGCTTATAGCTTCGTATGTTGACGTCTGACGGATAATGGAACTCCGTCTCGGCCAACTGGACGTCCGACGGCAGGTCTATAAGGACCGGCCCCGGCCTTCCCGTTGTCGCTATGTGAAAAGCTTCCTTGATTATGCGCGCCAGGTCCTTTACGTCCTTGACCAGGTAATTATGCTTCGTTATAGGGCGCGTTATGCCGATCATATCGGCTTCCTGGAACGCGTCGTTCCCTATCATGAATGTCTTGACCTGGCCGGTTATCGCGATCATCGGGATCGAATCCATGTACGCTGTCGCTATACCCGTGACGAGGTTCGTCGCGCCCGGGCCCGATGTCGCTATGCAGACGCCGGGTTTTCCGGTAACGCGCGCGTAGCCGTCGGCGGCGTGCGCCGCGGCCTGCTCGTGCCTGACAAGGTAAAACTTCATGTCGGAATTATAGATCGCGTCGAAGAGCGGCAACGCCTGCCCGCCCGGATAGCCGAACACGGCCCCGACGCCTTCTTTTTTGAGCGATTCGACAAGTATCCTCGCCCCGTTCATCTTAGTTGTCATTTAATCTTTAACCTTTCATGACGGCGCCTGTGCTTGCGGACGTGACGAGTTTCGCGTAACGCGCGAGGTATCCCGTCGTTATCTTCGGCTTCCGCGCCTTTATTTTT
>JAQUSA010000160.1 GCA_028715315.1 Candidatus Omnitrophota bacterium
GGTTCATATGGCATATTATTATATCCCCGGGCTTGGCCGTTAGCAACGCGGATCTCACTTCTTCCCAGGAATATGTCGCTCCCCTGTCGCCCAGGACGCTGAACCCCGCAACCTGGTATCCCATGCCGTTGGCTATCCTTACGGCTATCTCATCGTAATACGCGGTGCCGGACCGGTAGAACTTCGGCTTCCTGCCGGTCAGCTTCTCTATCTTTTTTGCGGCCGCGCCGATCTCCTTTTCCAGCTCCCGCCTGTCCTTCGTGCCCGCTATGCCGTAGGCGGACCTGCCGTTGACCGACGCTGGTTTGTGGTCCAGACCGTGGTCCTCGATCTCAAACAACGGGTTAGAGGCGAGCTTTAGGAATGCGCCGGGGTTCTTGTCTATCCACCTGGCATTTATAAAAAGGGTGGCGGGCACCTTGTTCGCGTCCAGATAGCCTATCAGCGCCGCGTCATAGCCGTCATTCGCGGAGCCGCACGCGTCTAGGGTGAGCGCGATGACCTTTTCGGACGTATCGATACGCGTCTTTACGCCGGTGGCGTTCTCGCCCCACTGGACGGGCACATCACCGCGTTGCGCGCATCCCGCCAGAAGCACTATGGCGGCGGCTGCGGTCAGGCTGAATTGCCTGAATATCACTGGGACTTCCTTCTCGTGGCTATATCGACCCAAACGGCCAGCAGGAGTATCATTCCCTTTATAATATACTGGAAGGTGATATTAGTGTCCATCAGGCTCATGCCGTTATCGAGGCTCGCCATGATAAGCGCGCCTATCAGCGCGCCGAATACGGTGCCTTCGCCGCCCATCAGGCTCGTGCCGCCTATTACCGCGGCCGCTATGACATCGAGTTCCATCCCCTGTCCGGCGGAGGTGGTCGCGGCGTTAAGCCGCGCGGTCAGCACAAGGCCGGCTATCGCGGTCAAGACGCCGAATATGGCATAGAGGGTAAGCACCTTCTTCCTGATATTAACCCCGGAGAGCGCCGCTGCGTCCGGGTTGCCCCCGATCGCGTAGAGCTGCCTGCCGAAGACCGTATTCTGGGCGATGAAGCTGAAGCCGAGCGCGAGGACCATCACGAGCAGGACCGCGTAAGGAATGCCCCTGTTATGCACCATGACCCAAAAGAAAGCGCCTATCGCGGCGGATATAACCGCCACCTTCGCAAGTTCGGCCGGCAGGGACGCTACCGTAAACCCGTATTTCTTCCTCTGCCTCCTCTTGTTGAGATCGAAAAGGACATAGGCCGCGATCGTCGCTATCCCGACTATAAGGCTGAGCTCCGGCGACAGGTAACTCTGGCCTATCGCCTTGAAATGGTCAGATAACGGCGCGATCGTCGCGCCCTTCGTTATGCCGAGCACCGCGCCCCTGAAGATCATCATGCTGGCAAGGGTCACGATGAACGACGGCACATACCTGTATGCTATCCAGAACCCGTGCCATACGCCGACCAGCAGCCCCGCGCCGCAGGCCGCAAGTATCGCGGCCTCCGCGGGCCAGTTCATGTTCACCTGCAGGAACGCGCCGATGGCGCCCGCCAGCGCGGCGACGGACCCTACGGAAAGGTCTATGTTCCTCGTAACGATAACGAGGGTCATTCCTATCGCTATTATCGCGACCGTCGCGGTCTGCAGGAACAGGTTCGAAAGGTTGCGCGGGGTCAGGAATATCCCTTTCGTCATGAATGTGAATATGAGCCATATCGCGACAAGCGCGATCAGCATCGTGAACTTGCGTATCTTATCCTGAGCGAGGAACTTCCTGAGGCCCGCTTTCTTTTCCATATTCTTATCCGTCTCCCGTCATTGGACGCAGGTCCGCTGCGTTCCGGTGGCGTACATCATTATATTTTCCTGCGTGGCATCCTTCTTAAGCAACTCGCCGGTAATATGCCCTTCCTGCATGACGAGGATCCTGTCGCTTATCCCGAGGACCTCGTTGAGCTCGGATGATATCACCAGCACCGCGACGCCCTTATCGACGAGCTCGTTTATGATATTATAGATCTCGACCTTCGCCCCGACGTCGATACCCCTTGTCGGTTCGTCGAGTATAAGGACTTTAGGCTCGGTCATCAGCCATTTTCCGAGGACCACCTTCTGCTGGTTCCCGCCGCTCAGGTTGCCCGCTTTCTGCTCTATCGACGGGGTCTTAATCTTCAGGTCTGCGGCGTATTTTTCCGCGTATTTTATCTCCTCGTTCCCGTTGACGACCTGCAGGGTCGATATCTTCTTCAGGCTCGCGAGCGAGATGTTCCTTTTTATGTCCTCATCGAGTATCAGCCCGTAACGCTTCCGGTCCTCGGAAGCCATGCTTATCCCGACCGCGACCGCGTCTCCGGCGTCACGCATTGAGATCTCCTTGCCTTCAAGATATACTTTGCCCGATACCGGCTGCCCCCACATATGGAAGAGGCTCATAACGAGCTCCGTCCTGCCCGCGCCGACGAGGCCCGCTATGCAGAGCACTTCGCCTTTGCGCAGCGTAAGGTTTATGTTTCGCACCGCCCTGTTCATGCCGGGATGTATTGCGGTCCAGTCCTTTATTTCGAGGACCGTCTCGCCCGGAACGCGCTCCTTCCGCGGGTATATATTGGACAGCTCGCGCCCCACCATCAGCGATATCAGTTTGTTCTCGTCGAGGTCCTTCCTCGGATATGTGCCGACCGTCGCGCCATCGCGCAGCACAGTGATGCTGTCGGATATATCGAAGACCTCCTTGAGCCTGTGCGAGATATATATGCAGGTGACCCCTTTTTCTTTAAGGGATTTCAGGATGTTCAGCAGCCTGTCGGCTTCGCCCGCGGAGAGCGATGCCGTCGGCTCATCAAGGATAAGGATGCTCGCCTGCTTAGAGAGGGCTTTCGCGATCGCGACGAGCTGTTGTTCCCCGACGCCGAGGTTGGATACTTCCATGGAGGGTCTTACATCGAGGCCTACCTG
>JAQUSA010000161.1 GCA_028715315.1 Candidatus Omnitrophota bacterium
GCCATCATGCCGCGCACATGCGGCTGGCCGTCCACCGATGTCGCGAGGTGGCACGTAAGGTTTGAATTGATCAGCTTCAGTATCTCCTCTTTTGTCATTTTTTCGTGTCCTTATATAGTTTGGATATTTCGTTCTTATTCAGGGCCTTGTCGTATATCCGCACTTCATCGACCCACCCCTTCCAATAGCGCGAAGGCGCGGTGGAATAACCGTTGCCTATAGCGACATTCCTGAAATCCAGCGACCGGCCCTTCCAGTGTCCCGCGTTGTCCGGTATGTTCGGATGGACCGGGGACCCCGGATCGGGATGGTTGACGGCAAAGACGGGCTTGCCGTCAAAATACCCGTAGGCGGCCTTGTCATCCCAGGCGTAGGCCACATGATACCACTTCATCGGCTTCATCGAGGCCGTGAAGAACCCGGCCCCGAGGCCAAGCGCCCCGATGCAGAATTTCCCGTCCGAACTCTCTTCGAACCTTATACAGGAATCCCAGTTCGCGTAGTCCGTAGAGAACGGATTCCGCCAGTTCTCGACCGTTTCGGCTTTCATCCAGAACGATATCGTCCCTGATGAAAAATATCCCATCTTTCCCGCGAGTATAAAATTATCTACGCCGTTAAAATAATATACTTTGCCCCTTTCCCTGTCGTCCGACAGTACCGCCCCGAAAACGGTCCCGTCACGCCCGTTTCCGCTTTCATCGGCCACCTTCCTTTCCCCGGAGGCGACTCGGTCGAAGGAATAATGGAGCGCCAGGCCCTTCCCGGCAGGAACAGGTACTACTGCCTGCCGCGTAACGGGCTGAGCGGCAGGCTTACTCACTACCGCAGGCTTGACCGCTTTGGGCGGTGCAGTTTTTTTGGCCGCCTGCGGATATCCCCTCATGGCGTCCTTTATCGCGTTTATGTCATACTGCGATGATGTCTGCGGCTTCTCCTGCAAGGTGATGCATCCCGCGCACGTAAATATAACGGCTGCGGCCAACATAAACATAATAGCCGGTCTATTCATTTTCATCTTCCTATTATGCTTTCAGCTTCCCTGTTCCTGGCGTCATTCGCGTTGAGGACCTTGTCCACGCTCCTGCGGACCGCGGTGCTGTTCTGCCCCACCGCGCCAAGGGCCTCGATATTTACCGTCTCGGTCCGTCCCTGCGCTTCCGTCTTTCCGCAACCGGATAATACAATGAACGAGGCCGTGACCGCAGCCGCGATAGACAGATACCTGACCACGTATTCGAGAGATTTCTTCTTCGGGCCTTCACGGGCCTCCAGCGGATATCCTATAGGTATGACCGCCATGAACTCCCCCCGGGGTGCGCCCGGGACCTTGCCCTTCTGCTCGCCGAAGAACTCAAGAACATTGTCCTTTATCAGGAATAACACTCCGAGCCAGACGCTGCCGAGTCCGAGCGAAGTCGCCGCGATAAGCAGGTTCTCGACCGCGGCGGCGGAGCTCTGTATCTCCATGGTGCGGAAGAAATCGGCCGCCTTTTCCTTTTCAATGCTGAAAAGTTCGGTGCCGTGGGTGATGAGTGTCCCTGTATTCATTACCGCGATGACTACCGGGGCGCTGATGATGCTGCGCGCCGCCATGCGTAATATGGACGAGGAGGGTTTCGGAAAATTCGATGACTGCTCGGTCACAAGCTCGGCAAGCTGGCGTTTCTTGTCGCCCTTTATGACGATGAACTTCCATGACTGCTGGTTATGCGCGGAGGGCGCCCTGTTCGCGGAATCGAGTATGGTCTTGATAAGCGCGTCATCGACCGGCCTGTCCTGGAATTGGCGGACGCTGTGCCGGCTATGGATAACCTTTAACGCTTCGTTCGATCGGTGGTCTTCCATTTCACCAATGATTATACTCTAAGCTTTTAGAAAGTCCAAGAGCGATTTTATTATGTTTAGCGGTGAGGGCGGGCATCCGGGTATATGCAGGTCTACGGGAAGTACCTCTTTAACGCCGCCTGCGACGTAATACGAGCCCTTGAATACGCCCCCGTCCAGGGCGCAATCACCTAGGGTTATCACGAGCTTAGGTTCCGGCATCGCGTCATATGTCCTGCGCAGCGCGAGCGCCATGTTCGCGGAGACGGGCCCGGTAACGAGCAGCGCGTCGGCATGCCTCGGCGACGCGACGAAATCGATACCGAACCTCTGTATGTCATATATGGGATTTGTCGCGGCGATGATCTCCGACTCGCACGCCCCGCATGAGCCGGTATCTACCTCCCTTATATGGAAGGACCTGCCGAACCTCTTGTGTATGCGGGCCCTGAGTTCTTCGCCAAGCTTATGCGCTTCCCCGTCGGGCAGCCCTACCGGCCTGGCGACTATCCCTTTGGCTATCCTGTTCTTTAATATATCCTTCATAGGTCGTTACCCGGGTACGAAAGGTCGAAACTCTTGTTGCACAGCGGGAAATCAGGGATGATGTTGCCCAGCACCGCGAAGCAGAGCCCCTGCCAGTTATGGAAAGACGGGTCGGTGATCTTGCACCTTTCTATGAGCCCGGAAGGATCCGTCCTGATCCAATACAGGACCGGCCCTCTCCATCCTTCCTCGCATCCCAGGGCAAAGTCCCTGGCGCAGCCAGGGGCGAATCCTTCTTTCGGCACGGTCTTATCCGCGGAAAAAATATCCCCCGGCTTCATCATATTCGTGAATTCTTTAATTAGGCGCGCCGATTCCTCAAACTCGCGCAGGCGCAGGTTTAGGCGGGCGAGGGCATCCCCCTCTTCCTCCCTGACGACGGTAAACCTCGCCCGGGAATATGCCCCCGGGAATACGTTCCTGAGGTCGAGGGCGAGCCCGCTCGCGCGCGCGGCAAACCCGACGATCCCGAGGTCAACGGCGGTCTTGTTCTTTAGTATGCCCGTCTTGTCTACCCTGTCCATGAACGATGTGCTCGATAAAAGCATCTCCTTTAGCCCGGCAAGGTCCT
>JAQUSA010000021.1 GCA_028715315.1 Candidatus Omnitrophota bacterium
ATGAAAAACAAAAAAATAACCGTACATGAACGCGGCAGCATAGGCGAAATGGCCGCCATCGCGCTGCCGATGGTCGTTTCCGCATCCTGCGATACGATAATGGTCTTTACCGACCGCCTGTTCCTGTCGCGCCTCGGCCCCGAAATGATGAACGCCGCCATGGGCGGCGGGCTGACGTCCTTCATGATGATGTCCTTCTTCCTGGGGCTTACGGGGTATTCGACGGCGCTGGTCGCTCAATACCTCGGCGCGGGGAGGAAGAGGGGCTGCGCAGGCGTCATATCGCAGGCGGCCATAATCTCGCTTATCGCCTATCCCGTGATGCTGGCTCTTCGCCCGCTGGGCCATATGCTTTTCGAGGCTTCCGGGATAACTCCTGCGCAGATGGCCCCGCAGAAGCTCTATTTCAACATACTGCTTTGGGCGTCGGTCATCGGGCTGCTCAGGAACTGCCTTAGCTCGTTCTTCTCGGGGACCGGACGGACCGCCGTGGTCATGGCGTCCTCGCTGACCGCGATGGTCGTCAACGTCTGCCTGAATTATGTGCTGATATACGGCAAGCTCGGCGTGCCGGCCATGGGAATACGCGGCGCGGCGTACGGGACCGTCGCCGGGGGCCTCTGCGGCCTTGCCGTGCTCGCCGCGGTATATTTCAGCAGGGAAAACCTCAAGGAGTTCCATATACCGGAAGCGCTGCGCTTTGACAGGATAGTCATGGGCAAGCTTCTGCGTTTCGGGTCGTCGGTCGGCGCCGAGATGTTCCTTAACATCCTCGCGTTCAACACGATGATATTCATATTTTATTCGCGCGGCCCGGTGACGGCGACCGCAGCGACCATCATGTTTAACTGGGACATGGTCTCGTTCGTGCCGCTTATCGGCGTCGAGATAGGGGTCACGAGCCTCGTCGGGCGCTGTATGGGCGCCGGAGATCCCAAGACCGCGCACCGCTCGGTGCAGTCGGGATTGAAGATGGGGCTGATGTATTCGGCCGCCATACTGGTGTTGTTCGCGGGATTTCCGGGTTTGCTGGTGAAGGCGTTCCGCCCGGATGTCGCGGACAGTATCTTCGCGTCCGCGGAGCCGACGGCCGCGTTCATGATCAGGGTCGCCTCGCTTTACGTGCTTACCGAGGCGCTGCTCGTTGTATATATTGGGGCGCTGCGAGGCGCCGGCGATACGCTTTGGGCGATGGGCATATCGGTGACCCTGCACTGGCTTTCGGCCGGGGTGCTCGCGCTGCTGCTGATCGTCATGGGGGCTTCCGTGAAGTCCGCCTGGATAGTGGTGGTCACCCTCTTTGTCATGTTTTCCGCGGTCGTCTACCTTAGGTACAGGACCGGGAAATGGAAATCCATTAAGGTGGTGCACCCGGAGCCGGTCATGATACCGGGCGAAAGTTTTCACGAGACACCGGACATTTAACGATGTAGAATGTGTAAAAAGGAGCTTGGCGAAAATGAAAAAGTCGCTGTTCGCGGTTGTGGTAATGTCGTTATTCGCGTTCGTAAACATTAACGGGGGGGTATTTGCTATGGATGGTAAGACGGTCGTCCTGGAGACTACGCAGGGTAATATAGAGGTGCAGTTGATGCCCGACGTCGCGCCGAAGGCGTGCGAGAATTTTACGACGCTGGTCGAAAAGGGCTATTATAACGGCATCATATTCCACAGGGTCATAAAGGGGTTCATGATACAGGGCGGCGACCCGAAGGGCACCGGGACCGGCGGGCAGTCTTGCTGGGGCAAACCCTTTGAGGACGAGGTAAGCAAGGATGTGGCGTTCAACGAGCCCGGGATACTCGCGATGGCGAACGCCGGGCCGTGCACTAACGGGAGCCAGTTCTTCATAACGACGATACCGACCCCGTGGCTTAACGGCAAGCACACGATATTCGGGAAGGTCACGTCCGGATACGACGTGGTCCAGAAGATAGAGAGCGCGCCAACCGGGAAGTTCGACAAACCGAAGGCGGAGCAGAAGATAATAAAGGCATATGTTAAATGAATTCTGAAGAGGGCAGCCAGGTATCCGCGGCGAAGGTCTCGCTGTGGGGTTCCATTGCCCTCTTCGTCATCTCAGCGGCGGCGGGCCTCGCGGTCGATTCCATAACGCTTATATTGGATGCTTCCGCGAGCCTTGTCATCCTGGTCGTCGCTTTCATGATGAGCTCCACGATAAAGAAGATACACAGCCCTCCTGACGAGATATTCAATTTCGGCTACGAGAAATACGAGCCGTTCACGGTCGTATTGCAGGGCGGCCTTATTATTGCGACCTGCCTTGTAAGCATCAAGTTCGCGGTGCAGGATATCATCCACTTCGACGACATAAAGAATTACCAGATACCGCTGATCGCGTCCGGCATTTCGGTGGTGGCAGGGACATTCATAGCCGTATTCATCGGGATCACCGCGAAGAGGACCCGCTCCTCGATGATGCATGCCGCGAGCATGCACTGGTTCATAGATACCGGGATGTCGGTAGGCATGTTAGGCGGTTTCTACCTGGGCTCTATACTGAAGCAAAGGGGCTATACCGAAATAACCCCGTTCATCGACCCCGCAATGGCCATCACGCTGGCCCTGGTCTTTATACTGCCGCCTATAAAGGCCGTGAAGAAGAACTTCCTTGAACTCATTGACGCCGTCCCGTCCAGGGAGATAAGGGAGAAGGTCAAGAAAGTCGTCGACGAATACAAGCCGAAGATGTTCGGCGTCCACAGGATCAGGACCAGGAAAGCGGGGGATAAGGTATTCGTGGAGATCTGCTTTATCGTGAAGGAAGACGTGACCCTGCGGGAAGCCGAGGCGATCGCCGCGGACTTCGAAAGGGACCTCAAGATCCACCTGCACCGCATAGACGTAGTCGTATACTTCAAGCCTACAAAATAGCAAAAAATCACCCTTGACGGCGCATGCCTTAAGTGGTATATAAAAGGTATGCTATGGTGTAAAAAGGTATATAGAAGGCAAAGGCGCGGGATAGCCCTGATCATGGTGGTCGGGGTGCTGGGCATGCTTTCCCTGATCGGCGTCTCGTTCGCCTCGACCGCGCAGGCGGTATATAAGGAAGCGAAGAATTACGCCTATTCAGTAAAGGCGAGGTACCTGGCCGAAGCCGGCATAGCCAGGGCGGTCGCCGAGCTCCGCTGCGGGGCCGAGGGGGCGGTATCCGACGCCCTTGATACGCAGGCCGAAGGCTGGTATGCGGGGTGTTCCGGAGCGTTAGGAAGCGGGGTATATGCCGTAAGCGGCATAGACTGCGCGAGCAGGATATACATAAACGATACGAACCCGAACCTGAGCGCGATACTCGGGAACCTGACCGCCGCGCTCATAGCGATGGGTGAGCCGTTGGCCGCGGGGGACGGCGCCGCGATAGTATCGAACCGTCCCGCGGGCGGTTACGCCACAGAGGAAGAGATCGAAGCGATAGTCCCCGGTTTCACGCACGCCAAATACGAAGCCTTCAAAAACTACATCACCGTAAGGGCCTTCCGTGACGGCGCCGTGTATTCGAACGCGCCGCCATTCCCGCCAGAGCCGAGGGCTCCGGTTAACGTCAATACCGCCTCTAAGCCCGTACTGAAAGCTGTCCTGACCGATATCGAGGCGAAGAACGCCTGCCCAAGGTGCGGCGGTGACGGGACGATATTCGCTTCCTCCGGCTGCCCCGACTGCGGCAGCACGGGCAACCTAAAGATAACCGCGGCCGAAGCGGACGGGCTCGCGGACTACATAATAGCGAACCGCCCGTATTCGACATGGAGCCAGCTATATAATTCCATCAGAGGCTGCGGGAGCATCGGGAATAATGACGCCGACCTCGTCATGGCGAACGCGAACCCGAACGCGGGATTCGCGCCGGGCGCGCGCGATCACGGTTGGGCGCTCGGAACGGGGCAGATAGGAAAATATATCGACCCTGCGGACGCCGGCCGCGGGCTCACAGCCTATACGACGGAGTTCTGTTTCAATTCGGGCGGTTATTACGAGATAACGTCCGCCGGGACGGCAAACAACCCCGCGGGCGCCGCCGCGGCGACCAAACGCTTGAAATGCGCGGTAAAGATATTCGATACCTGGAGGCAGACCACGCAGTCGGAATTTGAAACGGGCGCAATAAGCAACCTGCAGAGCTATCCGGAGCCGATCGCCGCGGGGATCGCGCCGGCGGTATTTGACGGGCAGCTGAAGCTGATGACGAAGGAAGAGTCCTCCACCGCGGATACATTATTGAGGGCCAGCTTCAATAATGGCCTGGATCCGGATTCGGCGGCGAACGCCAATATCATAAGAAATCCCGCGAGCACATGCGCGGTGGGAAGCGTCACGGACGCGGCGGATCCGGGGAGCCTGCTTCCGGACGGGGTATTCGTCAACAAGAGGTTCAACGATTACATCTCATTCATGGAGAACTGGAGCGGCGCATATAATATGGCGAAGGCCGATGCGGGGACGCTGTCGCTCTGGGTGAAGGTCGTCACCGGGGGCGAGGTATATTCCGGCATGTCGTTTTCGGGTTATGAGATAGACACGTACGGCAACGGGCATACCGACGGCGGGCCTCCGTGGGACTTTTCGTTGTTCGAGATACACCCGAGCGGTTTTATACCCGGGTCGCCGTTCGGCGACTGGAACTGGTGGAGGCCGGGCTACGCGAACAGGACGGAGGTCTGGTTCTATGAGCAGTGGGACGCCGCGCTTCCGGAAAGGCCGATAGGTTTCATAGGGTTCCAGGAGGTCGGCAGCGGCATCGGAGGCAGCAACGTCTCGCAGATAATGTCGACCGGACGCGCGAGGAAAAATTGGGCGCCGGGAACATGGCACCGTGTCGTATTTACGTACGAATTGAGCAATCCGGCCGACCCGCTCTGCATGACCGGCACGAAGAAGCTCTATATAGACGGCGTGGAGCCGCCGCATTACGCCTATGACACCATATACCACAGGCTCAACGGCGACGTCCGCGATATAACAATCGGCACGTCGGACGTCAACAACAGCCATTCCGACGGGACCTATATCATAGACGAGTTCAAGTCGGAGCACGCCTGCGCGACCGCGGCGCAGGTAATGGCGGATTTCGCTTCCGGGAGGTATTACGATAACGGCGACGCGGAGTTCACGTCGTCCCCGTATGACGCGGGCACGGCCCGGCTCGGGACCATATCCTGGTCGGAGTATATGCCGGCAAGCGTGGCGGGCGGGGACATCCAGTTCGACGTCGATAACGGCTCCGGGTGGCTCGGAGGGTACGCGGCGCGCAATGATCCGGCGGGATCCCCGGTGAACGCGATGACCGCCGGCTCGAACCTGATCAGGTATAAGGCCTATTTCGTGAATTCCGGCACCGGGCTCACCGATACCCCGGTCCTCGATGATGTGACGGTCACTTATCTTAAAAGGGCGGAGATATTATATTACAGGGAGGAGTGAGGCATGAAAAGTAAGACGGTATTCGGGGCTGTCCTGGCGTTTCTCATATGTTCATCCGTTGCCGTTGCCGCGGAGAAGGATATTAAGGCCGAAGGCTTCAGGACGGCGGAGCGCGTGCCCGCCCCGGGCCAGGTAAATTACAATATAGAGATATCCAAGGCGTCGATAGATTTTTCCGGAGGGGAGTACCGTGTCATCGTGAACGGCAAGACGGGCCTTCCGGACGGGGGCAGGATATACGTCTTCCTTAAGAAGGGCGAATTTCCGCTGAATTGCAAGATAGCGCGGGCGGCGGGGGGCAGGTTTTCGGCCGAGCTAGGACCGTTCCAGGTTAAACTGCCTGTGGGCGTATATTCCGTTGAAGCGTCGCTGTCCGCCGGCGGCATATCAGGCACGAAAGATGCCTTCCGGCTCACGGCGGGAAGGCCCGAAGACGCGGCGAAAGAAGAAGAATCCAATATGGCCGCGCTATCCGCGAGCTTCGCCTCGGTCAGCGGCCTTTTTGACGAGCTTGAGCGGAAGCGCGCGGATTCCAGGGAGGATTTCGACCCGGCGGAATGGAATAAATGGTCGGAAGGGTGGGCCTCCAGGCTCAAAAAAGAGCAGCAGGCCGTCGATAACAATATAAAGCCGCTGCTTGCCGGCGATTATTCAGGCCCCGGCCAGTCCCTTTCACAGGTGATCAGGGACCTGGACCAGCTCTGCAGGGTGTATTCGTCCGAATTGGCCGGAGGCAGCATCAGGGACGCTTACCCTTACGCCTTCAGGGACCCGGCCCAGCTGAGGGCGGTCATCAACGAAAGCCTTAAAAATAGCAAAAAAGTCGTATTGACAAACCGTGCCCTTAATGGTATATGAATGGTATACTACTGGTATTAAATGGTATAGTACAATCCAATACGAAAGGAGGTGAATATATTGAAATATCTGATCGCATTGTTGGCATGCATGTCCGTATTCGCGGTTTCTCCCGAAGCCCACGCCGTATTGAACTGGGCGGGTGAGGATACAGACGTGCCTTCGAACGCGCTGAACTGGAGCTACGGTTTCTCCCAGGGAGGCGACTCGGTAGAGCTGGTCACGACGCCTGACGGTAATTGCGCTCCTTCGGTAACCACGGAGAAGTATTCCGGCGACGAATCGATCAAGTTCCACTGGACGCATACGAAGGACACGGTCAACTGGGGAACGAGGACGGCCCTGCAGGTAGGCAGCGACGGCAACGGCGGAGACAACCTCGGCACCTCGATGATGTTCCACGATATCTCAACGGCGAGCAACCTGACCTTCTGGGTCAAGGGCGCGGCCGGAGGGGAGCAGTTCAGGGTCGCCCTGAACAGCGGCTGGGCGGGTTCATCGTATCCGACCGACCAGACGAACCAGCTGCTCGTGAGCGGAGTCACGAACTCATGGCAGCAGATCGTGATGCCGCTTTCAGGCTTCACGTATGATTTCCAGTATTCGGAGAATCCGGGCCCGATAGATCTGGCCCATCTGACTGGAGTCAGGTTTGTCATAGAATCAGGCGAGCCGACCGGCGAAGGGACGGTGTATATCGACGACATCTCGTTCGATACACAGACGGTCCCGGAACCGATGAGCCTTCTTTTGTTTGGCTCGGGTTTGAGCGGCATGCTGGTCTTTGTAAGGAAACGCTAAAATAACGTCCGTCTCCCGCATCCTTATGGCAGCTTGACAAATTCTCGCTATGTGGTATACATAAGGTATGGGTGGTATAGACCAATCCTAACCGGATATTGTACCTACAAGGAGGCGGGAGATGGACGGTAAATTTGACAAGAAGAGGCCGATGCTCTTTTACCAGCAGTTCGCGGACATAATAAGGGAGCAGATCAACAGGGGCCGGTATAAACCGGGTGAATACATCCCTTCCGAGAGGCAGCTGAGCAAGGATTTCAAGCTCAACAGGATGACCGTAAGGAAAGGGATGGCGATGCTGATCGAGGAGGGCCTGCTCCAGCCGTTCAGGGGGCGCGGGACTTTTGTAACGGGTTATCCGGCGGCCAAAAGGGCCGGCGGGCCTCCCAGGCCGAAGGACATAGGCTACGTTTTCATTAAGGATTTCAATTTTCCGCTTTCGAAGAATCCTTATTACACGGAGATCCTTGAAGGGGCGGAAGCCGAAGCGTCAAAACTGGATTATAAGTTCTTTCTAATGTCGGTAGATTACGATGAGAGCAAGCTCAGGGACCTTGCGTCGCGCATAATAAGCGATAAGATCGGCGGGGCTGTGTTCGTCGGGAGGCTCGATGATAAGGTCGAGGATATAATAACCTCCCTCGCGAAGCGCAAGATACCCGTAGTCGTCATAGACAGGTATGTGCCCTATAGCGGGGTCAGCGCGGTGCTGACCGATAACGCGAAGGGCGCGTATGACGCCGTAAATTACCTGTATTCGCTGGGCCACAGGGAGATGGGGTTCATAACCGGGCCCGGTTCGAACCAGGCGGTGCAGGAGAGGATCGACGGCTTAGAGAAAGCCGTAAGGGAACTCAAGCTCAAGGTCAGGGACGAATTCAGGGCCGAGAGCGACCTGCATATACACGGCGGATACCTCGCGATGAAGAAGATACTCGGGGCGCGTAAACACCCCACGGCGGTCTTCGCGATAAACGACGAGTCGGCGATAGGCGCGATGCGCGCGATACACGAGAAGGGATTGAAGATCCCGAAGGACATATCGCTTGTAGGGTTCGACGATATCGAATGGGCGTCGCACACGATGCCTGCGCTTACTACCATCAAGATCTACAAAAAAGAGATCGGCGCCGCTGCCGTGAAGAAACTCACGGAGCAGATCGAGGATAAGGCCGCTCTACCGGTCAAGAACGTGATGCCGGTAAAGCTTATCCTCAGGGAGTCCTGCGCCAATGCCTAACATCTTGAGGAGATATAAATGGGTAGTAAGCTGGAGAAGTACGGTTATTTTGATAACGAAAATAAGGAATTTGTCATCACGAGGCCCGACACGCCCCTTCCGTGGATCAATTACCTCGGCTGCGAGCAGTATTGCGGCCTCATGTCGAATACCGCGGGCGGCTACAGCTTCTGGATAGACCCGCTCGAGAACAGGATACTCCGTTACAGGTACAACAACATCCCCTCCGACAGGGGCGGCAGGTACATCTACCTGAGGGATAACAAGTCCCGCGATTTCTGGTCCGCCTCATGGCAGCCCGTCCTTAAAAGCCCCGATGAATACAAATACGAGTGCCGCCACGGCCTCGGCTACACGGTCATATCCTCGGAATATTCGGGAATAAAGACGAAGACGACCTATTTCGTCCCGCTCGGGGAGAACCTCGAGGTGTGGATGATGGAAGTCGGGAACGCCTCGAAGAACGCTTCGCAGCGCGACCTTACGGTCACTTCTTTCGTGGAATTCTGCCTGCCGAACGCGCTTGATGACATGACAAACTTCCAGGCGAGCCTGAATACCGGAGAGACCGACTACGAGGACGGCACCGTCTATAATATCAGCAAGTACCGCGTGACGAAGGCGCATTTTTCGTTCTTTACGGTGACGAACCGGAAGGTGGACAGCTTCGACAGCAAGCGCGACGACTTCCTCGGCCCCTACGCCGACCTCAGCGCGCCGCGCGCCGTTATAGAAGGCAAGGGAAAGAA
The DNA here is from genome assembly GCA_028715315.1 of Candidatus Omnitrophota bacterium. Taxonomy (GTDB): domain Bacteria; phylum Omnitrophota; class Gorgyraeia; order Pluralincolimonadales; family Pluralincolimonadaceae; genus UBA6215. The sequence continues at coordinate 9,091 of JAQUSA010000021.1, forward strand.
CGGAATAAGCTGCGGATGGTCGCCGGTAGGCTCGCACAACATCAGGATCAAACTGAAGAAGGGCGAATCGAAGACCGTGATATTCGTCCTCGGCGTCGCGCACTCGAGGAAAGAGGTCGACGCCCGCAAGGAGAAGTATTCCACGAAGGCGAAGGTCCTTGAAGCGCTGAAGGAGCTTAAGGGGCACTGGGACGGGAACCTCGACAAATTCAGGGTCGAGACGCCGGATGAGGACCTGAACCTTATGGCCAACACCTGGAACCAGTACCAGTGCCGTTCGACATTCAACTGGTCGCGTTCCGCCTCATACTATGAGTCCGGCATCGGCCGCGGCATGGGTTTCCGCGATTCGAACCAGGACACCCTGGGTTTCGTGCACATGGTCCCCGAGAAGGTCAAACAGAGGATCGTCGACCTCGCGTCCACCCAGTTCGAGGAGGGCGACGCGCACCACCAGTATTCTCCTTTGACCAAGAAGGGCAGGGAGAGGGGATATTCGGACGACCACCTGTGGCTGGTATATTCGGTCGCGGAATACATCAAGGAGACGGGCGACACGAATTTTCTCTTTGAGGAAATCCAGTATAACAACGAAAAGAAAGGCACGCTGCTTGAGCATCTCGAGAAGGCGGTAGATTATTCGGCCGGGAATACCGGCCCGCACGGACTGCCGCTTTCGGGTTTCGCGGACTGGAACGATTGCCTGAACCTGCGCGGGCCTAACAACAAGGGAGAATCCGTCCTGGTCGCGCAGATGCTCGTCGTCGCGGCGAAGGAGATGGCCGCGCTGATGAGGTTCATAAAGGACCCGAAGAGGGCCGCAAAGTTCGAAAGGATCGCGGAGGACTTCACCGGCAGGATCAATGAGGCCGCATGGGACGGCGCATGGTACGTCAGGGCCTATGATGATAACTCAGATGTCGTCGGCTCCTCCAGGAACAAGGAAGGCAGGATATTCCTGGAGACGCAGGGATGGGCCGTCATGTCGGGCGTGGCGTCGCCGGAACGGGCCATAACGACGCTCAATTCGGTGGAGAAGCATCTCGCCACCGAGCACGGCGTCATACTGCAGCAGCCCGCCTACAGCGATTACCATAAGAGTCTGGGCGACGTTTCGTCGTATCCGCCGGGATTGAAGGAGAACGCCGGCATATTCTGCCATCCGAACCCGTGGGTCATGATAGCCGAATGCATCGCGGGCCGCGGCGACAGGGCGCTCCGGTATTACAAGGCAATACTCCCGCCGTCGAAAGACCCGGACGTGAGGAGGGTGGAACCCTATATCTATTGCCAGATGGTAGCCGGAAGGGACCATCCGGACTTCGGCGAGGGCAAGAACTCGTGGCTTACCGGGACGTCGGCGTGGAATTTCGTCGCTGTCTCGAAGCATATAATCGGCATAAGGCCGGACTATGACGGGCTTGTCGTCGACCCGTGCATCCCGGAGAAATGGCAGGGCTTCAGGGCGGCCAGGAAGTTCCGCAACGCCGTTTATGAGATCTCGGTAAGGA
>JAQUSA010000162.1 GCA_028715315.1 Candidatus Omnitrophota bacterium
GCGCGCATCGTCGGCTCCCCGCCGAACAACTGCACGTATGGCTTCGGGTCGTATGTGGAGTAATGCCTGAATATCTTGTCGAAGTATTCCATGCGCGGCTCGAACTTGTAGCCCATCGCGGCGAGGTTATTCAGGCATATCAGGCAGTTCATGTTGCAGCGGTTGGTCACGTCTATGAAGATTATGTCGGGTTTCTTGTGGGAGGTGCAGGAAGGGCACGAAAGCCCGCAGGCCGAAGATACTACGGAGTCCTGCATGAAACCGCGCTTTTTGTTATAAAGCGCCGCGTCCGAGGATACCAAATATTCGGTCTTGCCGCATTCCGGGCATTCCTTGGAAAGGTAGACCTTGTTGTCCCGCTCGACATGCGTCGCGGGGACTATCTGTTTGCAGTCATTGCAGAACGCAAAGTTTACCATCTGTGCCTTAAGACAAATATTAAGAAACAAAACAAAATGAACAACAACACGAAAAAGAATACGTTCGAACGCAAAACCCGCCCGAAGCGTCTTTCGATCGCCTCTACCCAATTATCAAAAAAGTTCGCCCTTCTTGGCCGCAGGTCATTCCTCTTCATCCAGTCCCTGACGAGTTCCTCGGAGTATCCCTCGTTCTTAAGCCTCAGCATAAGTTCCTGGACGTCTATCGGGAGGTCCCGGTCGCTTGATAAAAATGTCCTGCCGTCTATAGTGACACGTGACTCTCCGGACTCGAAAAGCTGGTCGCGTTTCGCCGCATCCGCGCTTGTATCCGTGTCCTTTTTCACGAATTCATTCGAATCCAATCCGCAATAGAAACAGTTCCCTGATTTCGCGATGACCCTGCCGCAGGTCGAGCATTTCCTCTGCCAGGACTCGATCCCCGCGCTTTTTTCGGAGAGCTGTATGTCTATCCTCTTCCCGCCGAACTCTAAACGGGCAAAGCGCTTTTTTCCCATCTCAATTCCTTGCCCAATATCGCATAAGGCTGATTATCAAAACGATCACTGCCGAGAATAACAACGTCGCTATTACCCTGCCCGGACTTAATATGAATATCGTGATTATGAACGGGAGGGTCAGGCCGACATATATGATCCGCACCCTGGCCCTTGTCTTCAACCTGTCTATCTCGTTCTCTGTCCTGAACCTACTGTAGGCATTTTTGATATTATATTCGTTTTTCCAGCGGCTGACAACTTCCTCGGAATACCCTTCCGCGCGTATCCTGGACATCAGCTCATGGATATGGGGAGGCAGGAACTTGTCGGAAGACCTGAATGTCCTGCCGTCTACCGTGACCGTGATATCTTCGGGACTCCCGCCCTTCAGGCCTTCTGCTTCGATATCTGTTTTACTTTCTGTTCCTGTTCGTAGTACTCGGACGTGTATTCGACATCCTCGACTTTTCCGAGAGGGCTCGCGAGCGCCTTGAGCTTATCCACGCAGGATTTGCCCCTGATCCCCTTTACCCTCATAGAAACGTTGCCTTCCTCTGTGATGAACACCTCGACTTCGTATTTTTCGGCCATTTACGCCACCCACTTTCTCGCGAGGATCCTCACCTGCTTGCCCTCCGCCTTCTCCTCGGCAACCTGGTAACCCTGCCTCCTCAATTCGTTTATCACGGTGTTGTAAGCGTATTTTTTGCGTATCTCATTCACGAGCTTGAGCTGCTTCTTCGCCTCTTCCGCAGTCAGCCCGCCCGTCTCGGCCAGGACCTTATATGTCCCGTCCTTCTGCTTCTGGAACCCTATGCCGCGGCCGTTTACGCCCTCGACGGCGATGTCGACCTTCTGTATCTTCCCGTCTATCATCAGGGAGTCCCTCTTCATCTTCGCAAGCTTGAGTTCGTCGATCGCCTTGACCAGCTCCCCGATGCTGCTTATCAGTAATCCGATAACGTTGACCCCGGACGACATAGGCCTCTCCTTTCTATATCACAATACGCAAAACTATTATCACTATGATAAGTATTACCAACCCTATTACCGCAAGCGCCCTGTTGACGACTTCGCCTTTGAGCCTGCTTATTTCGTTATCGGCGAGCCCCGCCTTCAGCTCCTTTTCCGCGTTATAGCGCTTCATCCAGGCATCTATGACCTCGGGAGTGTTCCCTTTCCTCCTTATTTCGGCCATAAGCATCCTTATATGGTGGGGCATATCCTTGTCGGAAGAACGGTATACCTTACCGTCTATCGTCAGGACTATCTCGTCCCTGATTACCGCCGAAGAATCGTTATCCCACCCGCAGTATACGCACCTGGCAAGCCGGGGCCGCATCCTGCCGCAGCCGAGGCATTTTACCTGCCAGCTCCGCGGCTCTTCCTTTTTTGCCTCTTCTTTTATCTCGACCCGCTTTTCTATCGTGCATTCCGAAACTTCGAGGCGGCTGAAACGGCTTTTCCCCCTCATAGCTCCATCTTTCTTCCCCTGCCTTCCGGCCGCGCCTTCCTGGAGCTCGCGGGCCGCGCCCTTACCTTCGCCCACTCCCTGAGCTTGTCTATATCTTCCTTCATGGTGACGGAGAGCGGGACCGTCTCCTTTACGCTCTTAATAATATCGCCGTCTGAAAGCTCCCTCTCCTTCATGAATGAGTCGAAAAGCCCGGATACGACAGCCTGCTCTATCTCGGCGCCGCTGAACCCGTCCGATTCTGCGGCAAGCTTATCCAGGTCGAACTTGGACGGGTCCCTCTTCTTCTTATTAATGTGTATCGAGTATATCTCTTTCCTCTCTTCCTGGGAGGGCAGGTCGACGAAGAATATCTCGTCGAAGCGGCCTTTCCTCAGGAGCTCGGGAGGGAGCTGGGATATATTGTTCGCGGTGGCAACGACGAATACGGGCTTCGTCTTTTCCTGCAGCCATGTGATGAACGTGCTGAAGACCCTCGCGGAAGTGCCCGCGTCCGAGAAAG
>JAQUSA010000163.1 GCA_028715315.1 Candidatus Omnitrophota bacterium
GTTATTTTTTATTTGTCAATACTGCCTGCGCCGCCGCAAGCCTCGCTATCGGGACCCTGAACGGCGAGCAGCTGACATAGTCCATACCGGCCCTGTGGCAGAATTCTATGGAACGCGGATCTCCGCCGTGCTCCCCGCAGATACCGATCTCGAGGCCTTTGCGCCCTTTTCTTCCGCGCTCGATGCCTATCCTGATTATCTCGCCGATGCCCTGCTGGTCTATCGTCTGGAACGGGTCGTCCGCCAGGATACCCTTCTTCAGGTACTCCGGCACGAACCCGCCGATATCGTCGCGCGAGAAACCAAACCCCATCTGGGTCATATCATTGGTCCCGAACGAGAAGAACTGCGCAACCGTCGCGAGCTTGTCCGCGACAATTGCGGCCCTGGGTATCTCTATCATCGTGCCGAACATGTGCTTGATGGATTTCAGGTTGTATTTCTCCAGCACCTCGGCATAGACCTTTTTGGCTATCGCCAGCTGGTCTTCGAGCTCTTTCACGTCGCAGACTACCGGTACCATGATCTCAGGATAGGGTTTTTTGCCTTCCTTGACCAGCTCGGCGGCGGATTCAAGTATCGCGCGTATCTGCATCTCGCTTACCTCGGGATACGTGATCCCGAGTCGCACGCCGCGGTGGCCCATCATCGGGTTGGATTCGTGCAATCCTTCGGCGCGCCTCGTAAGCTCGTCCATGGATATATTGAGGTCCTTCGCGAGCTGTTCGAGTTTCTCTTTCTCGCGCGGCACGAACTCATGGAGCGGCGGGTCGAGCAGCCTTATGACCACCGGATATCCGTCCATCGCCTCTATCGTGCCTTTTATGTCCTTCTTGACGAACGGGAAGAGCTCGTTTATGGCTTTCTTCCTCTCTTCGAGCGTCTTGGAGACTATCATCTTCCTGAGAATGAACAACGGTTCATCGGCGCCCTTCCCGTAGAACATATGTTCTGTCCTGAAGAGGCCAATGCCTTCCGCGCCGAAAAGCCGGGCTCTCCTCGCGTCCTCAGGCGTGTCGGCATTCGTCCTGACGCCGAGCTTCTTTATCGAGTCGCAGACCTTCAGGTAGCTGTCCAAGAGCTGGTTCTCCTCCGAAGCGTCCATCATCGGCAGTTTGCCTTCATAGACGTTTCCCTTGGTCCCGTTAAGGGTTATCCAGTCTCCCTCTTTTAGCGTCTTGCCTTCAGACCTGACCTCTTTCTTCTGGTAATCTACATGCAGCCCGCCGCAGCCGACTATGCAGCATTTGCCCCAGCCGCGTGCGACAAGCGCAGCGTGCGAGGTCATGCCGCCCCTTGCCGTGAGTACAGCCTCGGCCGCCCTCATGCCTTCGACGTCCTCGGGATTGGTCTCCTCGCGGACGAGGATGACATCCTTGCCCTGTTTCTTCCACTCAACTGCATCATTGGCGGAAAACACTATCTGGCCGCACGCGCCGCCGGGACCAGCCGGGAGGCCTTTAGCCATCGGCTTGTGCACCGCTTCGACCTTGGGGTCGATGACAGGATGCAAAAGCTCATCCAGCTGTGAAGGCGTTACGCGCATCGCAGCCATCTCTTTGTTTATCAGTTTCTCTTTGAGCATATCGACGGCCATGCGGACCGCGGCCGGGCCGTTGCGTTTTCCGGAACGGCACTGCAGCATGAAGAGCCTGCCCTTTTCGATAGTGAACTCTATATCCTGCATGTCATGGTAATGTTTCTCGAGGCGCCTGCGGAAATCAACAAGCTCCTTATATATATTCGGCATGACCTCTTCGAGGGTCTTGAGCGATTTGTTATGCTCCGACCTCGAGTATGAATTCAGGGGCGCCGGCGTCCTTATGCCCGCCACAACGTCCTCGCCCTGCGCGTTTATCAGGAACTCGCCGTAGAATCCGTTCTCGCCGTTGCCTGGGTTGCGCGTGAACGCGACGCCTGTCGCTGAGTCCTCGCCCATGTTTCCGAAGACCATCGTCTGGACATTTACCGCGGTGCCCCATTCGTCCGGGATGCCCTCTATGCGGCGATAGCTGATGGCGCGTTTGCCGTTCCACGACGCGAATACCGCGCCGATGCCGCCCCAGAGCTGTTCCATAGGGTCGTCCGGGAACTCCTTCTTCAGGGTCTCCCTTATCTTGGCCTTGAACTGGCTGCAGAGGACCTTGAGGTCGTCCGCGTTCATGTCGGTATCGCTGGTATAGCCCTTTTCCTTCTTGAGCTTATCCATTAACCTTTCAAGCTGCTTGCGTATACCCATATCGTCGGCGGGTTCTATGCCGGCGGCTTTTTCCATCACAACGTCCGAATACATCATTATTAGACGGCGGTATGCATCATAGACGAAACGCGTGTTGCCGCCGCTCTGCTTTATGAGGCCGGGTATCGTCTTCTCCGTCGTGCCTACGTTCAATACGGTCTCCATCATGCCCGGCATAGACTTGCGCGCTCCCGAGCGGACCGATACGAGCAGCGGGCAGGACGGGTCTCCGAACTTCCTCCCCATAAGTTTCTCTACCTGGGCCAGCGCCTTATTTACCTGGTCCTTAAGGACCGGCGGATACGTTCTCTTATTGTCATAGTAGTAGGTGCATACTTCCGTAGTTATGCTGAATCCGGGCGGAACCGGAAGCTTGAGGTCCTTATGCCCGGCCATTTCAGCCAGGTTGGCGCCCTTGCCGCCCAGCAGGTTCTTCATGCTCTCATTGCCGTCGGCTTTCCCGCCGCCGAATGAATAGACGTACTTCATCTTTCCCTTAGCCCTCTTAGAGACATTTTTACTCCCCATCTTCGTCAGTTGCTCCTTTTGTAATATTGTTGGTTTATTGAAGCTTTATTTTTGACAGGTCGGCCGCGCCGTTCACATAGACCGAATATATGCATTTCATCAGCGACAACCTGTTGAATCTTA
>JAQUSA010000164.1 GCA_028715315.1 Candidatus Omnitrophota bacterium
GACAATTTTTCTTTTTCATAGTTTTCCATGCTCTTGATATATTCTATCTCGGACCTTATGCGGCTCCTCGACGCGTCGGACTCGGCCAACTTCTCTCCGCGGTCGCCCCAAGGCACGGAGACGCTTAACGCCCACTGCCTGTCGGGATCATTCCACCCTTCATATTCCATGCCTTTTGTCTCGTATTTCACCTGGAGCAGCGCGCCCTCATAGGCAACTGCCTGGGCCTCCCCGGCCCTGTTCTTTTCTACGGTGCTCAACGCCTGTTTGACCGGGGCCTTGCCGTCGAAATACGGCGCAACCCTTGACTTGATGAGCGCCATGAACCCGGAGAACCCTTCATCCGTCCCGAACATGGGCAGATCCCTGACGCTAATTGTCTCATTGAGCGGTATCCCGGTCCATTTCTTGACGTTATATTCGACGACCGCCAGGGAGAATTCTACATCGGACATTACCCTGTCGAGCTCCATCTGTTGCAGGACCAGCGGCAGCACATCCGAATTGCTGTATTTCGGGCTCTTGCCTTCCATATCCCTGAGCATATCCCGGATGACCTCGTCCTTTATGGCCTTTATTTCACTCAGCCTTTTTAATGTATTCTTGCTCCTCAATATGTACAGGTAGTTCTTTATAATCTCATCCGCGACCACGTTCTGCAGGGCAGCTTCCTGGTACCCGACTTCCTTCAGGCCCGCCTGCGCTGCCTTGACAGCCTGCCCGGTCTTGCCGCTGAAGATCCTGGCCTCCAGCGCGAGGTAAGCCCTTGTGCTCTTTGAGGGCGTCCCGTCTATATTGGAATTCTCGAGCACCGCCGCCCCGGTGATCTTCGGCAGGTAGCCGGCCTTCATAGCCCTTACCCTCACCTTCTCCATCTTCGTCTTCTTATCGGCTATCTGTTTGGCGGTCAGGATATCGTTCCTTTCACCCCTGGCAAGCAGGTCTTCGAGGCTCATATCCTGGAATTGCGGGCTTGTATTCTCGGGTTTTAACTCAACGCCCTTAAGGGTAGACAGCATGACCGCGTAATCAACGAGCGCCTGCTGCAGGCCGAACCTGGCCTTATACAGGTTATCGCTCATCCTTATTATCTCGATGACCGGCAAAGACAACCGCTCCCTGAACATCCTGAGCGTATCTTCCGTCTTCGCAATATATTCCCTGTAATTGTCTATCAAGCCGCTCAGCTCTGCCAATTTGCCGTTGGTCACGAGGTCCGCATACTCGAGGTCCTCTTCAGCCTTCATGACCTCAAGTTTCGCTACCTGGGCCCTGATCCTGCTGACATCGTCCAGCCCGCTGGAATATCCGAAGTCGGTTACATACAATTCCACTTGCGTATCGGTTATCACCCTCTTCTGGAATTTCGTGAACCTCCCCTCGGAGATACCCACGAGGGTCGACGACGTGAGCCTCAATAACGGCGACGCGCTGATGCGGGAGGCTAAGACGGCCTCCTGTTCCCTCTTTTCATACATAGCCAGCGTATAATCGCCGGGCTTAAGCAGCGGATTTTCCGCGAAGGCCGGGTCCTTGTTAATATTATCCGGAAGCTCCCCAACAGTTATGTCAATATCCTCCCTGTATTCGAGCCCGAGAAGCCCTCGAAGGTCCCTTCTCGTATTGATCAGCGTGTTCAATGCGCCCAGTTTTCTTTCGACAACTACGCCGAGATAGTTCTCGAGCTCGAGCCTTTCGACGTCCGTGTACTCTTTACTGCTTTCAACCATCTTCAGGATCTTCTCGACCGTCTCGATGTTATCGCAGCTCGCCCTGTAATCCTCCTGGGCCCTCGCGACGGCATAATATACGGTGATGAGCTTACGGCTCTTTTCGGCGACAGACTGTTTCAGTTCCAGGAGACTCGCCTCGTAATACGTCCTATCCTTTAAGATATGGTTAAGGCTGTTGGAGGTCACTACGAAGTCGATGATAAACTGCTGCTCGAAGAACATTTCCTCGGACTGGTCGAGTTTCGTGAAGATATTGATCGGTTTTACTATATTGGCGCCGATGCTTAACTTGGGCAGGAAAGTATCGAGCTTCCTTGCTTTTATTTCGAGCTCTGCCGCATCGCATGCCAGTTTGTCTACCTGTATTCCGGGGTCTACTTCATACATCCTGTTCAGTGCGGCTTCGAGCGAGAGGTTGCTGAAGTTTAATTCCTGGGGATCCTTCGATGGTTCAACCGGGGATTCTTCCGCGCCGCCCGGAGACGAGGCGGAAAACAGCAATATCGCCATGGCGACAGATAAAGAGATTAAATACCTTTTGAGACCTTTAATTAGCATGACCCCTTTACTTAGTAAAAGTCAGGCGATGCTACTTCTTTGCCCTGATGCCCTGCGAATGCAGCTTAAGCCATTCCTCGATATCCTGCCTATTGAACAGGTATTTTCTCAATACCTTAACGTGAGGAAACCCTTGTTCCTTAATAAGCTTACGGACGCTTCCCTCGCTGAGGCTTAAGTAATCCGCAACCTCTTCCATCGTTATGTATTTCGTGCCTGTCTCCATATCGACTCTCCTTCCCTCATATTTCGTATATAATTATATTACTCGTATGGGGGGTCGTCAAGGATTTTTTGAAAAAAGGGGCTAAAAGGCGGGGTCGCTCAGTCTGGGGTCTTTTCCGTGTCTCTCGGATCGCCGTTCTCGTCAAAACTTGTCTTTGAACCTTTTGAGATTATATACTTAAGCGTGCCCGATTCGCGGATACCGACCACCGTCCCTTCGGGGCATTCGACATTGCCTATCTTGTGGTCTTTTGCCAGGGTGGCGTACTGCAGGTTCCCCGACTCGTAAAAGTCGACCTTTGTTCCGCCCGCGCAGGGTATGCCGCCTATCTCACGGCCGGCGCTGAGTGTGGCATACTGCAGTTT
>JAQUSA010000165.1 GCA_028715315.1 Candidatus Omnitrophota bacterium
TCTTCCCTTTAACCGCTTCGATCACTTTGCCGGCAACGTTGAGCACCGCGTTATGCCCGAAACCGACCAGTATTTCTTTCTGTATATTATCCTGCGTAAACCCTCCGAGTTCAAGCGCCTTTTTTATGACGGGCGTGAAGTCCTTTTTGCCGAACCCGGATATATGGGAAACTTCCGGCCACGCGACAAGGCCGGTCGTGAAGACCCTGTCCTTGTATGTATCGCGCGGCTTCTGTATGCAATTCGTAGTGAACAGGAACGCCGCGGGCACGCCGTCGAACTCCTTCTGCTGGTTCTGCCATGCCGTCCCGAAATGCCCGGCAAGGTGCTTGTATTTGTTCAGCGCGGGATAACCGTGCGCCGGCAGCATCTCGCCGTGCGTGTAGATATTTATCCCTTTCCCTTCGGTCTGCCGGAGCAGCTGCTCGAGGTCGAGAAGGTCGTGGCCGGTCACGATTATCGCGGGGCCTTTCTTTACGCCCAGCTTGACCGCAGTTGGGTTAGGGTTGCCGAAGTGCCCCGTGTTCGCCTTATCCAGCAATTCGAGGCATTTGAAATTGACCTTACCGAACTCCATGTTCATCGCGAGGAGCTCTTCTACGGAAAGGTTGTCCTCGGCCAGTTTCGCGAGCGCTTTGTAAAAATATGAATTCACCTCTTCGTCTTCGAGTCCGAGCACCGACGCATGGTCGGCATAGGAAGCCATGCCCTTAAGGCCGTAAAGCAGGAGTTCCTGGAGGCTGCGCGCGTCTTCGTCTTTGGCGGGCCATGAATGGACGCCTACCTGCCTACCTTGTTCTATCAGCCCCGACAGGCCGTCCGCCGGCTTCCAGTCCGCGGGAGCGGGCAGGCGAACGTCAAAGTCCTTCCCCTTCTGCTTCTTATAGGCCTGCCGGAAGTGGCGCTTTATCTTTTCTTTTATCTCATAGGCGCGAGCCAGGGATTGCGCGAGACGTTTGGGGTCGAAATTAACATTCGTGACCGTGGTAAAAAGGCCTTCCTTTATGAAGAGGTCGACCTCCTTATCCCTTACGGCGAGCTCGCGGGCCAAATTCCCGTAAATGGCGATGCCCTTCAGCGCATATATAAGGAGGTCCTGCAATATTGCGACATCGGATGTCTTGCCGCATACTCCCTGTACAGTGCAACCTGCCCCCTGCGAAGCCTGCTCGCATTGCCTGCAAAACGTTTTATCGTCCATTCAGTATCTCCCTTATCGTTACCCCCTTCAACTGCGCGGCAGCGAACTTCTCGATCGCTTCCAGCTTCTTCCTCATGAAGCACGCCTTCCTGTTGGGGCATATCTTCCGCTTGAACATGCAATCGTTAAGTTTGAACGGCCCTTGGAATATCTCCATGACCACGGTTATGAATATCTTTCCTGCCGGCCTCGCGAGCCTGAACCCGCCGCCTTTGCCTTTTTTCGATATAAGGAGCTCTGCCGCATTCAGCTTCTGGAGTATCTTTCTCAGGAACGGCCTCGGCATCCCTAATTCTTTTACGAGCTCGGTAACAGTAATTATACCGCCCTTCTCCTTACTCTCGCGCGCCGCCATGTAGCACAGCGCCCTTACCGCGTAATCCGTATTTCTCGTCACTATCTTCGTGGCCATACCATAATGATACCACATTAGTATCATTTGTCAAGCTAAAAAATTGGGGACATCCTGCCGTAACAGGGTGTCCCCATTGCTTATATATTATTCATTGCCCAGCCTGCGGCTTAGGTATCCCCCGGTAAGGCCATCGATCGTTGCGGTGAGCTCTTCTATTCGGAATTCCCTTTCAAGATATGATGGGTTTTCCTTGTCCTGATATTTTTCGAGTTGTTTCAAAAGCTTCTTCCTCTCGAAATATGCGGTGTTGAGATCTGATAAGATGTTGTTGCGAAGCTGTACCATGAGCTTTGAGCGTGAATCTATTGAGGTCTGCGCGCTGTTGTAGACCAGGTCTCCCAGGTCCCACTTAGCGGAAAAATCCCAACTGCTGCTTGTGTCATCAGGACCGATGTAATAGTTGGTCCTGCCTGACAGCGTCGCTGCTGTTACTGTGGCGTCTATATCATTGCCGTAGCCGACGCTTATTTCAGGCATAAGAGCCCTTATTGCCGCCTGATGGCGCCAGGTCGTTATCTTGTCAGGGTTTACCTCTGCGTATTTAATTGCGGCTTTCTGGAGCTCTAGGATCGTGGGTTCTTCTCCGGCCGATACCCGTATTGGCAAGAACAGCACTATACCTATAATGACTGCGGGTGCGGCATGTCTCATGTGTTTGTCTCCTTTCTAGGGTAGTAGACGTAAATCGTAAGGAAATTCTTTCAATTATCTCTTCCAAGCTCTTCATCCAGCCATTCTGCTTCAATGGGATTGCGAGGGCCTTTATCAACCACCTCCCCCACCTCAAGATTCCTCGAGCCGTCGGGGTTGATGAAGTAGTCGATATAGCCTCTAAAACATATCTTGCCATATTTGCCGTCGGTGTTCTTGAAATAATAATAAATATCGCCTTTTTCTTTATCTTCTCTCTCGGCAGGACAAATAGCCTGGACATAGCCGTCTTCCGGGGCTTCGGTCATCCATTCGAAACGATTATACAGTTCATCGGTGCAGTTTTCATAAGCGGGTAGCCCAGGGCAATAAATAAATCCGCCGGGTTCTTTCATCGTGTAGATCCACTGGTTATTTTCGTTTACGCTTAGTACTATGTCTACAGGAACATCCCCGTCAACCGGGAAATACCATCTTTTGGAAAAAGACCAGCCGCACTGCTTGCCAGAGGACCTCTTGTCGGTAATTTCGGGAATTACCGCGCCATTGGTATATTCAAGCTTGGCCGGGGTTCCTTTCTTCACGAGGTGGAATATCAGGTTCTTTGC
>JAQUSA010000166.1 GCA_028715315.1 Candidatus Omnitrophota bacterium
GGTATACCAGCTCGCCATTCTTGTCCGTGACTATGATAACACCCTTCTCGCCCACCTTTGTCTGGTCGAGCACCGGCCAGAGGCTGCGCAGCTTTACTGTAGTGACCAGCACTCCTATCCTCTTGCCGAAACTGTCGTAATCGAATATTGGGGACGCTATAGTGACCAGCGGATGGCCGTCCGGGGAAAAATACACATCGGAGACGTAGCTCTTGCTTTTTGACTTAAGGAAAATATCGCTTCCGGACATGTCCTTATTCTGGTCGGCCTGGTTGCGCGAGGATATCTCTATGCCCTGTTCGTTCAGCACCGCCACCGGGTCGAGCATCTCGTGTTCCGATATGACCTCATACATCATCTTGTCTATCTGGAACAGGTCGAGGTCCTTTATGCTGGGCATCAGCGTCATAAGCTCTACGGAAGACTGCGCCTGTTTTACGAAGTTCTCTATCTTGCTGCGGACATTTTCGCCGGCGGTAAGGTTCTTCTTCAGGACCGCGTCTTCGAGCGATTTCTGGCCCTGGTAGATCAGGATCATGCCGCTCAGGAAGGTCGTGACGGTGACTAGCAGTATGAATATCAGGATGAACCTGAAATTAATGCTGGAGGAGAAAGGGATCTTCTCTCTGGTGCCGCTTAGCGGAACTTCTGCCACTTGGATCCCCCCTTTTACGGGCGCTACTTTTTCAGAATCTCCTTGAACTTCTGGGTCAGCGCGGGGACCACATCGTAAAGATCCCCCACGATCCCGTAGGTAGCTACGGAAAATATGGGCGCCAAGGGATCCTTATTGACCGCGATGATTATCTCGGAGGACGACATGCCCGCAAGGTGCTGTATCTGCCCGGAGATTCCGCATGCGATATAGATCTTCGGACAAACGGTCTTTCCGGTTTGCCCGACCTGATGCGAGTACGGGATCCATTCCGCATCGACGGCCGAACGCGAGGCGCCTACCGCGCCGCCGAGGACCTTCGCCAGCTCCTCTATGACCTTGAAGCCTTCGGCCTTGCCAAGCCCCCTGCCGCCGGATACTATTATATCCGCCTCGGTAAGGTTTACCATAGCCGTTAATTCCTCGACTACTCCGGCGATCCTTGTGCGCGAATCGTATGTATCATCCGAATAGCTCTTCTTTATTACCTGGCCCTTCCGCGACTTATCGGCTACCGCTTCCTTGAATACCTTATGGCGTACCGTAGACATCTGGGGACGGTAGTTCTCGCAGAGGATAGTCGCCATGATGTTCCCGCCGAACGCAGGGCGCGTCTGTAACAGCAGGCGCTTTTCCTTGTCTATCGCGAGGCCCGTGCAGTCCGCGGTGAGGCCCGTGTATAATTTTACGGCTATGCGCGACGCGAGGGACCTGCCGATCGACGTCGCTCCGTATAAGAGGATTTCCGGCTTGAACTCCTTAACAAGCTCGACGATTATATTCGTGTAGGGTTCGTCCTGGTAGTCCTTCAGTTTCGGGCTCTCGACAAGGTAGACCTTGTCGGCGCCGCGCCAAAAGAGTTCGTCCGCCTGGCCCGATATCGCGTCGCCGACCAATACCGCGGCCAATTCCGTACCCAGGTCGTTTGCAAGCTCCCTGCCCTTTCCGAGAAGCTCATAAGCGACGCTCTGGACCTTGCCCTTCTTCTGTTCGGCAAAGACCCATACGCCTTTGTAGTCGCCTAACGCCACTTTGGGCTGAACCTTGCACACGGTCATCTCTATCGCCTTGAACTTGCAGGATTCGACGCATGCGCCGCAGAGCGTGCATTTCCCGAAATCTATTACGGCCAATTTACCCTTCTTGGCCTGCGCGGAATCCTGCATCGACATCGCGCCAAAAGGGCATGTCTTAACGCAGAGCGTGCAGCCCGTGCATTTATCGGATATTATCTGTATGGAACATTCCCTTGGATTATTCTCTGCCATGTCAGGTCTTTCCCGCCGCTATGACTACGTCTTTTATCAGGTCCGACAATCTGTTCACTATCTCGGGTACCTCTCCCTGCAATACCTGGCCGCCGGTCCTTTTCGGAGGGGTGAATATCTTGCTCACGACCGTAGGCGAACCCTTAAGCCCGAGCCTGTCCGGGTCCGCGTCGATATCTTTTGCCATAAGGACCGACGCCTTAGACTGCTTGGCCTTTATCTTGCCCTTCAATGAAGGAAGGCGCGGTATATTTATCTCTTTCACGACGGTTATCAGGCAAGGCAGCGGGGTCTCGATGACCTCGTAGCCCTCTTCGGTCATCCTCTCAAAACGCGCGGAACCTTCCTTGATCTCTTCCGTCTTCTTGACGTATGTGACCTGGGGTATATCCAGCGTCGCCGCGATGCCGGGGCCTACCTGGGCGGTGTCGCCGTCTATAGCCTGCTTGCCGCAGATGATCAGGTCAAATTTTCCAAGTTTCTGGATGCCCCTCGCAAGGGTATAACTCGTGGCCCACGTATCGGAGCCCGCGAAAGCGCGGTCGCACATCAGGACCATCTCATCGACGCCCATCGATACGGCCTCGCGCAAAGCTTCCTCGGCCTGCTGCGGCCCCATAGAGAGCACCGTTATCTTTGTCGAGGCGGCTCCGACTTTTTCCTTTATCCTCAGGGCCTCCTCAATGGCGTACATATCAAACGGGTTGACGATCGACTGGACGCCTTCACGCATGAGGGTGTTCGTCTCGGGATTTATCCTGATGTCCTGCGTGTCGGGGACCTGCTTTATGCAGACTATTATGTTCATTTTCTTAACTGTTCCTTCAGCACTTCAAGCGCTATTATGTTCCGCTGTATCTGGTTGGTGCCTTCGTATATCTGGGTTATCTTAGCGTCGCGC